>JAHZFY010000019.1:8859-15122 GCA_019421105.1 bacterium | reverse complement strand
GTGGAGTAAAAATGTTGATGAAAGAAAAAATAGATCTCAACAACCAAAAAAATATATTCATCGCATCGGCAATTCTTGTAAGTGGAATCGGTGGTTTAACATTTAAATTTGGCAATCCAGACTCACCTGTCATAACGATTACTTCCATTGCTGTTGCTATGATAATAGGAATAGTTTTAAATGTCATTTTAAAAGAAAAAATAAATAACGATCAAACAAAAACCAATTAACAATTATTTAGTTTTGATATAATCTATTAGTATGGAACAATATATGTGGATTGTATGGCTAGTAGTGTGTTTTATTAGTCTTATCATCGAAGTCTCTATCAGTGGTTTAGTGTCCATTTGGATTTCTATCAGCGCTTTGATTTGCCTTGGATTATCATTCATCAATGGGCTTCCTTGGTGGGGAGAAGTAATCATATTTATCGGAGTCAGTTTCATATTATTATTACTCACTAGACCATTAGCAAAAAAATTGATGCAAAATAAGGGAGAGTTAAACACTAACGCATCTTCTTTTGTTGGTCAAAAATTCAAGTTGATTAAAAAAGTGGGTTTAGACGAATTTGGCGAAATTAAAATTAATGGTGTAATTTGGAATGTTGAAAGCTTTGATAAAAAAGAAATACAACAAGGACAAATTGTTGAAGTAATTAATATTATTGGAAATAGATTAATTGTAAAGGAGATAAAAAATGATTAATATATTAGCATCTAACGGATTAGGTATCGCTTTAGGCGTGACATTTGGAGTTCTTGGTTTTTTAATTTTAATCGTCATCATCACTCATATAAAAATCGTTAAACAAACTAATGAATATGTCATCGAAAGATTAGGAAAATATGTGACAACATGGCATGTTGGTATTCATTTTTTATGGCCATTTTTTGATAGAATTGCCTCAAAAGTTTCTATGAAAGAACAAATCGGGGATTTCTTACCTCAAGCAGTCATTACAAAAGATAATGTTACAATGCAAATTGACACCGTTGTATTTTATTACATTACTGATAGTAAATTATTTACTTATGGCGTGACAGATCCAACCCAAGCTTTAGAAAAATTAACAGCGACTACTTTAAGAAATATCATTGGTGATTTAGATCTAGACACTACTTTGACAAGTAGAGATACTATAAACGCTAAAATGAAATTAATTTTAGATGAAGCTACTGATCCATGGGGAATTAAAGTTACTCGTGTTGAAGTTAAAAATATTTTACCACCTCAAGATATAAGAGACGCAATGGAACGTCAAATGAGAGCTGAAAGAGAAAAAAGAGAAAAAATCTTATTAGCAGAAGGCCAAAAACAATCACAAATTCTCATCGCTGAGGGTGAAAAAGAAAGCACTATTTTAAAAGCGGAAGCTGAAAAAATTAGATTAGTTAAAAAAGCTGAAGCCGAAGCAGAAACCATCATGAAGTTAAAGCAAGCCGAAGCAGAAGGTATTCGCATGATCAATGAAGCAAAACCTTCTAAAGAATCAATTCAATTGAGCAGTTTAAGAACTTTAGAAAACGTTGCTCATGGTCAAGCCACTAAAATTATAGTGCCAAGTTCAATTCAAAACTTAGCAGCTTTAAAAGATGTATTTAATTCAGATGAAAAGTAGGAGTTAATTCTATGAGTTCATTTAAGGATTTAAGAATCGTCGATAACTTTTATCAAACATCCGCGTTTTTTCCAATGCCGACTATTTTAATTTCCACTCTTGACGATGATGGAAACACTACTTTAGGAGCGTATTCATTATGCTTTCCATATTATATTGCTGGGAAAGATTATTACGCGATGATTTTAGAGTGTAGAAACTCTTCAAATACCGCTCAAAACCTATTAAAAAGAGGTAAATGTGCTTTAAACTTTTTAGAAGACGATAAAAAAGATTTTTTTGAAACGGTAAGGCTAGGTTTTCCTGGTGAAACTTCAAAGGAAAAAATGAAGAATTGCAAGTTTGAATTAGAAAAAGGATTAGCAGAAGGCACTAGACCTCTTGTAATTAAAAAAGCTTATCAAGTATTTGAATGCAGTTGGGATGATACTTTAGAAAATGCATATTTAGATAAACAAAAGGTTGGTCAATTAGAAGGAATCGAAGGACCGTATCGTAACTTTAATGGCGTTACTTCTAAATTTGGATGCCATTTCATTTTAAAAATCGATAAGATTTTAATGAAAGAAAAATTCTATAATGCAATCGTAAATGGTGTTAAAGCTAATAATTTCCCTAAAGTACCAGTTGATTATGGGTATCGTGATTCCACGAATTTTTGGTACACAAAATTTAAACGACCAATCGCTGCTCCGATTCCAGCTGGAAAAGAAGCTGATTTAGAAAGTGTTAAATATGCTGCTAATCGTGTCGATCCAAATATAAAGTTTACCGATGAAGCTTTAAAGACATTAGTTAAGGTACCTAGGGTATTTTTAAAGTTGGTTTTAAATGGATGCGTTAAATACGCTAAAGAAAACAACATCACTTTAATTAATGAAAAGGTGATGAAAGAGATCAATGATAAAAGAAAGCAAGAAAAGGGTAAATAAATTGATAAAGGCGAGTAGATATGCACTCGTCTTTTTAATATAATAATTAATATGGAATTATTAAAAAGAAAAGCTTTGATTGCAATGAGTGGTGGGGTCGATAGTTCGGTTGCGGCTTACTTAATGAAAAAACAAGATTATGATTGCATAGGTGCTATGATGCATTTGCATCAAATTTTAGATGTATGCAAAGCAAAAAGTGTGGCGAATGATTTAGATATTCCTTTTTTTGTTTTTGATTATCGTAAGGAATTTAAAAATCGCATCATCGATTATTTTGTATCTAGTTATGATAACGGTTTGACACCTAGCCCATGTATTGTTTGTAATAAATATTTAAAGTTTGGTTCATTATTAGATGAGGCAAAAAAACTTGATTGCGATTATATAGTTACAGGACATTATGCCCGAATTAAATTTGATGAAAAAAATAATAGATATTTATTGTATAAAGCAAAAGATCTCAAAAAAGATCAAAGCTATTTTTTATATCAGCTCAATCAAGAACAACTATCTAAAATTATTTTTCCTTTAGGTGAATTGGAAAAAGTTGAAGTTAGAATGATAGCGGAGCAACAAAATTTCATTAACGCTAAAACAAAAGATTCGCAAGACATATGCTTTATCGATGAAAAAGGTTACATAGATTTTTTAATTAGTTATCACAAAAAAGAATATAAATCAGGTAACTTTTTAAACGATAAAGGGGAAGTTATAGGAAGACATAAAGGCATTGTTAACTATACGATTGGTCAAAGAAAAGGATTAGGAATATCCAATATTGAGCCATATTATGTATATGAAAAAAATATTAAAGATAATACGATTATTTTAACTAATGAAGAAAAATTATTTCATAAATCACTGCTAGTAAACAACGTAAACTGGATCGCGTTTAATGATATTATCGAACCAATAAGAGCAAAAGTAAAACTTGATGCTAGAGTGAAAGAACAACCTGCGACAATTATTAAAATAGATAACGATTTTGTAAAAGTAGTTTTTGATGAACCTCAAAAGACAATTAGCCCTGGTCAATCAGCGGTCTTTTATGATGGCGAATTGATATTGGGTGGGGGAATCATTGTTAAAAAATGCGATTAATAGCCTTTTTAATTTTTATTTACTTAAATTATCAAGTTTGATACTATAAAAATGTAAGAAATTGCATAGGATGGTTTAATGTGGATAAAGTAAGAATTATCGAAATAAAAAAGAACATTTTTTCTCAAAATTTTGAAGATGCCGATAATTTAAGAAAAAACCTTGATGAAAAAGGTGTTTTTCTAATTAACGTAATGTCTTCTCCTGGAAGCGGTAAGACCACAACGCTTATCGCTTTAATTAATGCTTTAAAAAATGATTTCAAAATTAAGGTGATGGAAGCAGATATTGATAGTGATGTCGATGCAAAGAAAATCATGACTGCGACCGGTGTAGAATCTATACAATTACATACTGGGGGCATGTGCCATTTAGATGCAAAAATGACTGAATATGGTTTAAATAATTTAAACTTAGATGAAGTTGATTTAATTTTTTTAGAAAATGTTGGAAATTTAGTGTGCCCAGCTGAATTTGACACTGGTTCACATATGAATATGAATATTTTATCGGTGCCTGAAGGTGATGACAAACCTTTAAAATATCCTTTGATGTTTGAAGTTTGTAATTTAGTTGTCGTCAATAAAATTGATGTTGCTCCATATTTTAATTTCGATTATGAAAAGTGTGTCGAAAACATAAAACTTAGAAACAAAAAAGCTCACGTCATGAAAATCAGTGCCTTAAATGGTGATGGTATTAATGAATTAGCTTGTTGGATAAAAACTGAAGTCTTAAAAAGGAGAAAATAATTATGGACGAAAGTAGAAAAATTGAAGCCAGTACGACCATTATTCCAAAATTTAAAGGGGATAAAAATCCAAGACAAAATATTTTGAAATTAGGTCAAAAAATCACTAACAGGTTAAGAAAGATTACCACAGATGATCCTGAGTATTGGGGGTTAGCGCCTATATGTACTGACGAAATGGCGGATATCTTGCTCATGATGGATGTAAGAAAACCATATACATTAGATCAATTAGTGGAAATGACTGGTAAAGATGCTAAGTATCTTGAAGATCTTTTTCAAGAGATGGGTGTTATTGGTTTAATCGAATATAACTGGGAAAACGAAGATCATGTCAAACAATATATTTTACCTTTGTTTGTTCCTGGTATTGCCGAATTCACTAACATGAATCCAAAACAAATGCAAGAACATCCAGAAGTGGCAGCTTTTTTTGAAAGAATGGCTTTTGAACCACTATCGGTTATTTCTGCATTTGTCCCTGAAGGCGGAGCAGGCATTGGTATGCATGTCATTCCAGTTGAAAAAGCTATTTCGATGGAAAACAATTCTGTCTCAGTCGAAAAAATTTCTCATTGGTTAGATAAATACGAAGGAAAATATGCAGTTGGTTCTTGTAGTTGTCGTCTATCAAAAAGCGTCCAAAGAACCGGTGTAGCTGACGATCCACACGAATGGTGTATTGGTGTTGGTGATATGGCGGATTATGTCGTTCAAACTAACAAGGGTCACTACGCAACTAAACAAGAAGTTTTAGATATTATTGAAAAAGCTGAAAAAAATGGTTTTGTCCATCAAATTACAAATATCGATGGTGAAAATAAAATCTTTGCTATTTGTAACTGTAATCCAACAGTTTGTTATGGTATTAGATGTTCTCAATTATTTAATACTCCTAATTTATCTCGTTCTGCTTATGTGGCACATGTTGATAAATCCAATTGTGTAGCTTGTGGAAAATGTGTTGAAGTATGTCCAGCTGGAGCGTTAAGATTAGGTCAAAAATTATGCACTAGCAAAGGTGAAATCAAATACCCAAAACAACCTTTACCTGATAAATTGGATTGGGGCGAAGATAAATGGAATTACAACTATAGAAACGATAACAAGCGCAATTGTCATGAAACTGGAACAGCTCCATGTAAAACAGCATGTCCAGCTCACATTGCGGTTCAAGGTTATTTAAAACTTGCCTCTCAAGGCAAATTTAAAGAAGCTCTTGCTTTGATTAAAAAAGATAATCCATTCCCTGCAGTATGTGGAAGAGTGTGCAATAAACTTTGTGAAGAAGCTTGTACAAGAAACACTATTGATGCAGCTGTCTCTATTGATGCAGTTAAAAAGTTTGTGGCTGATTTAGATTTGAAATCCGATTCAAGATACATACCTGAAAAGGTTGTTCCAAAAGTCAGCGGTGATTTTAAAGAAAAAGTTGCTATTATCGGTGCAGGTCCAAGTGGATTGTCATGTGCTTACTATTTAGCTTTAACTGGCTATAGTCCTGTCGTTTTTGAAAAAGAAGAAAAACCTGGTGGTATGTTGACTTATGGTATTCCTGCTTATAAATTACAAAACGATGTAATTCAAGCTGAAATAGATGTTTTAAAGGAATTAGGCGTTGAGATTAAATGCAATGTTGAAGTCGGCAAAGACATTACTATCGACGAATTAAGAAAACAAGGGTGTAAAGCTTTCTATCTTGCTATTGGTTTAGGTCAAGGCAACGTCATGAAAGTTGAAGGATTTGATGGTGATAATGTTTATACAGCCATAGATATTTTGCATAAAGCAAAAGAAGAAAAATTAAAATTAAAAGGTGATGTCGTTGTTATAGGTGGTGGTAATGTAGCTAGTG
>JAHZFY010000019.1:6210-8849 GCA_019421105.1 bacterium | reverse complement strand
TTCAGTTAGATTAGCAGGAAAAGTCACCATGGTTTCATTAGAACAAAGGAAAGAAATGCCTGCTAGTGAAGCAGAAATTTTAGAGGCCATTGAAGACGGAGTAAATCTAACATGTGGTTATGGTTTGGCTAAGATTATTCGCCAAAGCGGCAAGGTTAGTGGTGTGATGTTGAAACGCTGTGTTTCTGTCTTTGATGAAAACCATAAATTCGCCCCAAAATATGATGAAAATGACACTTTAACTATCAATTGTGATAATGTTATCTTCTCAATTGGTCAAAAAGCAAATTATGGAAATGTTTTAAAAGGGCATGAAGAAATTATTAAACCAAATGGTTTAGTAGAAGCAGATCCTGTCACTTTACAAACTAAAGTTGAAGATATTTTTGTCGGTGGCGATTTATTCAGCGGTCCAAGCTTTGCAATCAATGCAATCGCTGCAGGTAGAGAAGGCGCTGTCTCTATTCATAGATACGTCCAAAACCATGGTGATTTAGTTACTGGCCGTAATTTAAGAAAATTCTATGAAATGAATAAAAACGATATTGTTATCGACTCTTATGATGAAGCTGGAAGAGCAGAAGATAAGATGGATGAGACAATTGACTACCATCGCTCATTTAAAGACGCTCATCTAACCTTGACTGAAGAAGAAGTTTTAAAAGAAACAAAGCGTTGTCTTGGTTGTGGAGCGGTTATCATCGACTCTAATAAGTGTATTGGATGTGGTCTATGTACTACAAGATGTGAGTTTGATGCGATCAAATTGCATAGAGATCATCCAAAATGTTCTGAAATGCATAGGGCGGAAGAAGCTCAAAAATTGGTTTTAAAGAACTTAGTAAAACGCAAATTAAGAATCATTTTTTCTAAGAAAACACCAGAGGAAAAATTAGAGCAAAGAAAACATAAAGAATATAAGAAAAACAAAAGAAGACAAGGTAAATAATGCACGAGCTAGGAGTAGTATTTTACATCATTAAAAGCATAAATGAGGTAGCTAAAGAAAACAATATATCCTCCATTAAGAAAGTGACACTTGAAATAGGAGAAGTATCTTCTATTATCCCTGATTATTTGATTGATTGTTACAATTGGGCGATAAAAAAAGAACCGATTTTAAAAGATTCGCAATTGTGCATTCAATTGATTGAGGCAATCAATCATTGCCAAGATTGTGGAATGGATTTTAAGGCGACAGTTTTTAAAAAGAAATGCCCAAACTGTCATAGTGAAAACACCTATTTATTATGCGGTAATGAAACCAATATCAAAGATATTGAATATTAAAAGAAAAGATTGAGAAACCCTCAATCTTTTTTAATCTAATAAACGTGATTAATAAGCTTTTGGAACTTCTATTTCCATATCTTGTTTTGGATAAGTTATACACGGATGAATAAATCCGAACTTCAAGTCTGCTGCACGTCTTTTATCTCGATTTGTAGCGACAACATATTCGCCTTTAATCCATCTAGAATGGCACCATCCACATCCACCAGCACGGCAGCGGTTAGGAGCATTAATTCCCGCTTTTTCCATTGCCACTAACAATGTTTCGTTTTCTTTTGCAGGGATTTTATAAACTTTATCTTCCATATGGACGATTAAATTATAAGTTTTAGGATTTTTAATGTCCAAATCAGCACAACAAGATGCATCTTTATGTATTGCTTTTAAAGAAAGATTTAAAGGTTTTAATTCGTCCATTATAAATTGATACATAACTTGAGGACCACATAAGAAATATGTCACATTATTAACGTCAACATATTTATCCATGAGATTTTTTGAAATAAAACCGTGTTCATAATTTTTATTTTCTTCATTGCCTAATGTCATGACGACATTGATGCCTTTATCTTTTAAAGCTTTTAATTCATCTTTATAAGCGATGTATTTTTCTTCTTTGACACCATAAAATAATGTCATATTAAAGTCTTCGTCATTATCTAATTTAGCATAAGCCATAGACATAAATGGTGTAATACCAGACCCACCGGCAATACAGACGATATCTTTTTTATCTCTTAAAGTTTCATATTTAAACTCACCAGCAGGTTCACTCATCATGAATGTGTCACCTACTTTAGCTTCATCACACATATAAGTAGAGAAGAAACCTTCTTTTTGAATGCCTAATTTTAAAACATTATTGAATGCATCTTTTGGAGATGAGGCAATAGAATATGGTCTTGAAACTAAAGCACCTTTAATATCCGCTTGTAATGAAACATATTGACCAGCTTTAAAAAATGGGAATTTATGGTGATCTAATCTTTTAAAAGTGAATTCCTTCATATTCTTTGTTAAAGATTTGATGCCAACTAGTTCCACTTTCATATATAGTGGATGTAATTCATTAGCCAAAATGTTTGTCTTATATTCTTTTAAAAGAGGTTTATTTGATCCATTTGCTAAATGTTCAGCGCGAATCTTGGTTAATTTTGAAAATTTTATCATGTCGATAAAACCAAAAATTGATTTCTTGAACTTCATTTATTTTGCCTCCTTATTGATATCGCCAACTGTCTGACGACCACTTATATCGCCAGAAACATAAGCGCTTGAATATCCAGATGAGCGCATAGCCCATCCTCCACAAAATCTTAATCCTTTGAATGTATAATCTTGTTTAA
>JAHZFY010000019.1:0-6200 GCA_019421105.1 bacterium | reverse complement strand
TTCTTGGCATTAAAGCATCCCAATCCGCTGCTTCATAACCATAAATTACTCCTTGTGGGTGACCACAATAACGGGAATAAGTCGTTGGAGTGGCAAAGGCAATTTCTTCAATGGCATCTTTAATTTTACATCCAGTTGTTTTTTCAAATGTATCAATCATTTGAGCAGCAAACCTATCTTTTTGTTTAAAATACTCTTCTTCTTTGATATCTCCCCATTCATCAGACATGATCATTGTTGTAAAATACATCATCGTTGTTCCTTTAGGAGAACAATTTGGATCAGCGCGATTTAAACAGACAGTCGCTTGCACGTTGTTTGTTTCAATCTTTTTCATTAAATTGTATTGTTTAACACTATCGGCAGTATCATAGATGAAGTAATTATGCGATTTAATTCCTAATTCATCTGGATCTTTATTTAATCCTAAATACATGCAAACACCACGACCTGAAAACTTTCTTGAATTCGTAGAACGAATATGATATTCATTGACAACGTCTTTTGATAGCATTTGTCCAAATACAACATGTGGTGAGACATTTGCAATAACGTGATTAGTGTTTATAATTTTTCCATCTTTTAATTCAACGCCTATAATATTTTTGTTTTCATCGGTCAAAATCTTTTTTGCCTCGCAGTTATACCATATGTTTCCACCTAGTTCGTGGATTTTTTGATCGAAAGCCAAAGATATTTCATGCGATTTTAATGTTGGCATCCACGCTTGTCTTGTAATGTAGCGATATGTCATCGATGCGTAATGCAAAAATGACATGCGATCACAGTCGACACCTAAATAACACCAGTAGGCATTTAAAATATCGATAGTTTTTTGAGGCATTTTTAATGCTTTTAATACCTCATTAACTGAGTAAGAACCTGCTCTAATAAAGTTTGGAAAATTTTCTATCATATATTTTTTATCAGTATTTCCATTGACTGAACTTGAATATGTTTGAGCATCTACGACCTCTTTTGCCAATTCAAAAAATTTAGTAATTGATTTTCTTGAATTTGGTACATAGTAGACCATTTTATCGATGTATTCTTTTACACCAAAAGGCATTTCCACATCATATTTTCCATCTTTTGTAATCATATGATATGCTTCTTTAATCTGAATCCAATCAATTTTATCTTCAACACCAAGTGATCTAAATAGCGTTCTAATATCACCAGGTTCCTCTTTTGATCCAAAATCATTTAATTCGTGCAATGATGCCTCAAATTCAAAACGACCTCTAACAAATGATGTTGCAAAACCGCCTGGAAGATTGTGTTTTTCCACAATCAAACACGTTTTTCCTCCTTGCAATACACGTATTGCAGCAGCTAGGCCTCCATTTCCAGCACCTATTATGACAACATCATATTTATTTTTATTGTCCATAACAAAAACTCCTTTTTTATATTATAGCATACTGTTTATTAATAATAATTATTAGAATATACTATAATGATTGATAGGAGCAATAAGGAGATAATATATGATTGAAATTTATAAAGAGTATGCAAGAAAAATATTCAACATCGATTCACCAACTGGATATACCATTGAATGCATTGAATTCATCAAAAAAGAATTGATTAAACTAGGTTTTGATCCTATTTTGACCAATAAAGGAAATATAAAAGTTTTCGTTAAAGGAGAAACGAATAATAAATTAATCGCTACATCAGCACATGTGGATACACTTGGATTAATGGTTAGAAGCATCAATTCAGACGGCACACTAAGACTAACTAATTTAGGTGGACCTTTAATTCCAACTTTGGATGGAGAATACTGCCGTATTAAAAATAGAGATTCTAAAATTTTTACTGGCACAATTTTATCAATATCCCCATCAGTTCATGTCTATAAAGATTCATCTAGTAAAGTTAGGGATATCGATAATATCATAGTTAGATTAGATGAATTAGTTCAAAATGATATGGATGTTAAAAAACTTGGAATTGAAAACGGAGACTTTGTTTTTATCGATCCAAAATTTATGATAACAGATGCAGGATTTATTAAGTCGAGGTTCATTGATGATAAAGGTTGCGTTTGCATTTTATTAACGATATTAAATTTGTTGAGCAACAAAAAAATAAAATTAAAAAACGATACTTTATTTTATTTTATTGTCCACGAAGAAGTTGGCCATGGTGCCTCGTGTATTGATGATGATATCGATGAATTTGTGACCATGGATATGGGATGTGTTGGTTTAGATTTAAGTGGTGACGAAACTAAGGTTTCAATATGCGCTAAGGATTCAAGTGGTCCTTATGATTTTGAATTAGTTGATCGACTTGTAAAATTAGCAAAAGATAATAGTATTGATTATGCAATCGATATTTTCCCTTTTTATGGATCTGATATAGGAGCGGCATATCGTTCTGGAAAGGATATAAAAGGTGCCTTGATTGGACCAGGGGTCAATGCAAGTCATGGCATGGAAAGAACACATTTAAAAGGGATAAAAAATAGTCTAGATTTGATGATTGCTTACTTAACAAAATAGATATATTATGTAAACCTATTATTTTATAAGGGGTAGTTATAATGATTTCAAATTATAACCCCCTTTTTAATTTATATTTTATATAAAAAATAATATAGGTCATTTTTGTTATTTTTCTTTAATTATATTAATATATGTGTAAAAATATTATTAACGAATTAAGACAATTAAGGAGCAAATAATTTATGTCAATTCAAATTAATACAATTATCTATGATGGTGATTTAGATGGTATCAAAAGATATTCAGTGAGAAACTGGAGTGGACGTATCTATGTCATTCCTAGAATGCTAGTTTCTAAGATGAATGAAATGGAAGATTTTGTCGATAACCCATGTATTTATGTTTTAAAAGGTAATAAGAATAACCAAGATGCTTATTATGTTGGACAAAGTGATGATCCAATTAACACTATTTTATCTCATAGAAAACCAAATGAAGATTTTTGGAATGAAGCAATCTTAATGATGAATACCCAAGATGACAAGTTAAGTAAGGGTATAGTCAAATATTTAGAAAATGCTTTATATACCACTGCAAAGAAAGCAGCAGCAGCTACATTAGCGTTTATGTTAATGCCTAATAATGATGTTAGAACATCACCTTTATCACCATATGATGAAGATATGGCTCTTGAATTTTTAAATAGAGTTTATTCCATTTCTGATCTATTTGGATGCCGTGCAATTTTTGAAATTCCAGAAGAAATGAAAAAAGAAGAAAAAATTTCAGAATTGTTTATTAAAACAAAAGGCATTGTTGCGATGGGTGGAAAAACGCTTAACGGCTTTATTGTCTATAAGGGTTCTCAAGTTATCGATTCTTGTGCACAAGCAACATCAGCCACTATCATTGAATTAGGTAATCAATTAAGAAAAAATAAAATCATCGTTGATAATGTCTTTGTAAAAGATTATATCTTTAAAACCGCATCGGTTGCTTCAAGTATCGTAGTAGGTTATAACTCTAATGGTTATAAACTATGGAAAGATTATTTAGGTAAAACCCTTGCTGATTTAGAAAATAAATAAAACTATCATGTTATTTATAAAGGCACTGCAAGTGCCTTTTTTCTTGCCTATAAATATTAAATTATATAATATATTTATATGAAAAAAATTATCGATAAAGCTTTATTTTTTGATTTAGATGGCACTTTATGGGATGCATTAAAATCAATAATGGAAACTTGGAATAACGCGATGAAAAATCACGGTTTAGCTTATCGTTTTAGCATTGAACAAATTCGTTCTTATATGGGTTTAACCGCTAAAGAGATAGCGGATATTGCTTTTAAAGATGTCGATGAATTAACTAGAATTAAATATTTTGATTTTGTTTCAAATGAGCAGATCGATTATTTAAAGACTCATCCAGGTTTTCTTTTTAAAAATGAATTAGAAGTCTTATTAAAACTTAAAAAGAAATACCCTTTATTTATCGTTTCAAATTGCAACGAGGGTTACATTGATAATTATTTAAATTGTATAGATGAAAAAATATTCACTGACACTTTATGTGCTGGTCAAACTAAAAAAGCAAAATGGGAAAATATTTTGTTATTAAAACAAAAATATAATATAAAAAATATCATCTATATTGGTGATACTTTAAAAGATTATATAGAAAGTAAAAAAGCTGGTGTGCCTTTTATTCATGCGGCATATGGCTTTGGAAAAATTGATGATAATGTTTTTAAGATTAATTCATTTGATGAATTAGAAAATAAAGTCGAAGAGGTATTTAACTATGGAAACTGTAAGAGTTGAACATCTTTATAAAAAATTTAAATTGTCAAAAAAGCAGCAAAAAGAAAAAAGAACAACCAGCAACGATTTTTTAGCAGTTAACGATGTTAGTTTTTCTTTAAATGAGGGCGAAATTTATGGTTTGTTAGGTCCAAATGGTGCAGGTAAGACGACAACTTTAAGAATGCTAGCAACCTTAATTTCTCCAAGCAATGGAAGCATTTTTATAAATGGATTAGATTTAAAAAAACATCAAGAAGAGATTAGAAGTCAAATCGGATTTTTAACTTCTGAATTAAAATTAGATAACTTTTTTACTCCTGATTACACTTTTGATTTTTTTGCTAAATTATATAGTTTAGATGATTCCACTCGTCAAAATAGAAAAAAACTTTTATTCGATAAATTTAATATAAATGAATTTAAAGATAAAAAAATAGGTGAACTATCTACCGGCATGAAACAAAAAGTTTCTTTAGCTATTTCTTTGTTACATGATCCAAAAATAATTATTTTTGATGAACCTACTAATGGGTTAGATATACTATCTTCAAAACTTGTTGAAGATTATTTATTAGATTTAAAAAAAGAAAACAAAACTATTATTATTTCCACACATATTTTTTCTTTAGTTGAAAAATTATGCGATAAAGTTGGAATTATCATTGATGGAAAATTAATTTTTGAAGATTATTTAAGTAATTTTGCTAATCTCGAGGATAAGTTTTTTGAACTATATAAAAGAAATGGTGGTGAAGAATAGTTATGAAAAGAGTTTTGGCGGTTATTGGTAAAGAATTAAAAAGATTTTTCACTGATATTAGAATGTTGATGGCGTTGATATTGCCTGGTGTTGCTATTTTTTTAATATATTCAATCATGGGTGATTTTTTATCGAGCGATAATATTAATAAGGTTAATAAAGATTATGAATATAACATTGCTTTATCAAACAATTATAATTTAGAACAAACTACTTACACACCATCTTCTTTACAGATTGTAATAAATGGTGTTTTGACAAAACAAGGTTACACTCAACCAAAATTTTTAGAATACGATATAGAAAATAAAGATGAACAATTGTCTTTGTTAAAAGACAAAAAGATTGATATTTTAATCGTGTTTGATGATAACTTCGAAAAGAATATATTTGATAAAAATTTTGAAAAAAAGCCAAATTTAAATGTTTTTTATAATTCAGAATCAAAAGAATCTGAAATACTATATTCAATTATTAAAGAAGTTGTCGCGGTTACATATTCTTCTTATACGATCAATGCCTCCATTGATAATCCAAATGTTGGAACTACTTCATCATTGATGAATCAAATTATGGGCATCGTTCTTCCTATGGTTACAATTTCTTTATTGTATTCGACTACTTTAACTGTTTGTCCTGAATCTATTGCTGGAGAAAAAGAAAGAGGAACTTTATCCGCTGTTTTAATTTCACCGATAAAAAGAAGTGAATTCGCTTTAGGAAAAGTTATCGCTTTATGCCTTGTATCACTTTTTGGTGGTGTGATAAGCGGTGTTGGAATCCTTTCTTCTTTACCAAAAATGATGAGCATCGATACTCAAATTAGCATCGATATAAGTGGCTATATCATGTTATTTTTTATAACGATAACACTTGTGTTATTATTTGTTAACATTGCAATTTGTTTTTCTACCTTTGCAAAAACTCCTAAAGAAGCATCAGGATATTTAGCGCCTATGATTGCTGTTTTTATGTTTTTAGGTATGATTCCTGCTATTTTAGATTGCGGTGGTTTAGGATTTGCTTTTATTCCAATTTTAAATGCGTCGCAAGCAATTTATGCGATTGTTAATCAAAGCGTTGATGTCTTATTTATGGTTTTGACTTTGGTGAGCAACCTTATTTATTCAGCTTTATTGATAATTTTAGATGTTAAATTGTTTAATACAGAAAGCA
>JAHZFY010000018.1 GCA_019421105.1 bacterium | reverse complement strand
TATAATTTTTGCATTTAGTTAACAAATATTTATTAACTAAAGAATATATAACACACATCAAAGGATAGATAGAAAAAATTAAAAATTGGCTACCTTTATTAATATATTGATAGCATATTAAAAAGATAAATAGTGTGATCAAAAATAAACTAGCATAAATTATCGAGTTAACCAATCGTCTATTTAAACAAGAATATAATGTTATTCCAACGCAGAACAAAATTGAAATCATCATCATTAAATAAGCTACATCCAATCTAACAAAAGCAAACGCTAGGACACAAATATTTGAAATTAAACACGCTAATATGATGTATAAAAAATACCCTTTGTTTTCATATGATTCCTTGATTTTATAGCCAAATTTTGGCAATTCATCTTTGATGATCATGTATGAAAAGACACTTTGAATAAGAGATATGATAAAAATAAAAGAAGGAACGATAACATAAAATAGTTCAAAATCTTGTAACGCTAATAAGTTTTTAAACGTTTCAATAATATCAATTCTTAAAACAAATTTTGAAAATAGTATTGCTAAATATGAAAATAACATTTGAACGATTGATGTTAAAAATATCAAATATATGCTAGGGACTTTTAAATTTATAAATAAAGCAAAAATAAAGCCAGTTATCATAGATGGCAATATGTAAAATAAAGGGATGCTAATATCCCAAATTGCAGATACAAAACATAGTCCTAAAGTAACTATGATGTATATAGGAAAATATCTTTTTTGACAAAACAATCCAACTAAAACAGAAGTAAGCGGCAATATTAAAATCAAGATGACAATAACGTATGGAATAAAAGCAAATAACAATGCAAAAATGACGTTTATTGCCGCCATGATAGCGATGAATGTTAAATTAGCAATAGGAGTATCCTTTTTTTGAAACTCAAACATAATATTATATTATCATTTTCACTTAGTATTTTATATAAAAATATACTATTAGATATTGAGGATAGATAATGAAAAAAACACTATTATTTTTATTGACAATGTTTTTGATTAGCTGCACGAATAATCATTATAAAAAAGATTCTACAACATATGATTATAGTGATGTTGAACACCTAATCATTAGATCAAATGATATTTTTTCAATGCAAAACTCACTTTATTTTGTTTATTTTTATCAGTTGAACTGTTTGCATTGCATCATGTTAAAACAACATATTATCAATTATGCTTTAAGTGATAAAGTTACAACATATTTCGTTGAATTTGATGAAACCATACAAATAGTAAATGATGTTTCTTTAACTATAGGGAGTGATGATATCGAATCATTTGGAATATTAGGAACACCAAGTTTGGTTTTAATTAAAGAGCATAAAGTATTTTTAAATGTTGCAGGAGAAGAATTAATAAAAAGTATTTTAAATGAGTATAATTGATTGATAAAAACTGAAATGTTTGATAGTATATTGCTAGCAATATATGGACTTATCAAATAAATTAAATTCAAAACAATATGAAGCTGTTACTTGCCCATTTCAACATGTTAGGGTAGTTGCAGGCGCTGGATCTGGTAAAACTAGAGTATTAACATATCGTATAGCGTATCTTATATCTAATTTTCAAGTTAAACCTTGGAACATTTTAGCTTTTACTTTTACAAATAAAGTCGCCGCTGAAATGAAAGAAAGAGTAGTGGATTTAATCCCTGAATCTAGCAAACATTTAAACATTAGAACTTTCCATTCTTTTGCCGCTTTTTTCTTGCGTCAAGAAATTGAAGTGTTGAATTTTCCAAAAACATTCACAATTTTAGATGAAGAAGACCAAACCAAATTGATAAAAGATATCGCTAGTGGATTGGGTTATAAAAAAAGCGATGAAATAGTCAAATTATCAATTAAGTATATTGGTTTTAATAAGCTCAACGAAAAATATCCTGAAGATATCGCTGTTTCTTTTGAAAGATATCCCAGGGAAAAAGAATGCTTAGAAATTTATAGATTGTATGAAGAAAAAAAATCACGAATGTTTTCTTTAGATTTTGATGATTTATTGTTATATACAAATAAGATATTAGAAAACTATCCTGATATTAAATTAAAATGGCAAAACAAAATCGATCACATCTTAATCGATGAGTTTCAAGACACTAACGACACTGAGTTTAAACTTGTGTGTCATTTAAAAAAGCCAATGGCTAGTTTATATGTTGTTGGAGATCCTGACCAAACCATTTATACTTGGCGTGGTGCAAACCAAGATATCATTTTAAAATTAGAAAAACATTTCCATAACATTGAAACGATAATACTCGATCAAAATTATCGTTCGACTCAAACGATTTTAGATTCCGCTAATAACTTAATTGCATTTAATAAAATGAGAGTAAAAAAAGATTTATTTACTCAAAATGATAAAGGCGATCCAATTCTTGTTAGACAATTTGATGCTAGCAAAGAAGAAGCGGCTTATGTTGCAAAAGAAATTAAAAGATTATCGAATACAGGAAAATATAAATTAAACGATATTGTTTTATTGTATCGTTCTAATTATTTAACTGTAGATTTTGAACACGCTTTCATGGCGGAACATATACCATATAAGATTTTTGGTGGACAAAAGTTTTATCAAAGAAGAGAAATTAAAGATGTTTTAGCCTACTTTAATTTGATTATCAATCCTAATAACGATATTTGTTTTGAAAGAATTATAAATGTGCCAAAAAGGAATATCGGTGAAACATCAACTACAAAATTAAAGTTAGCTGCGGGTGAGAAAAATTTATCCTTATATCGATATATCGACACAATCGAATTAGAAAATAGCCCTATAAAAGCTTCGGCAATTTCTTCTTTAAAAGCAATGATTGCAAGAATTGAAGTAGCTAAAGATGACATTGAAAAAAATGAAGAGATTTACTCTAAAATATTAGAAGATTTAATCATTGATTTACGTTATTATGATTATCTTTCTTTAGAAGATGATGGCGATGATCGAATTGAAAACGTTAAAGCTTTATTTCAAGATTTAAGACATTATTTAAAAAGAAATCCAGAAGCAACTTTTGATCAATATTTACAAGACATTGCCCTATTGAGTTCTCAAGATGAAATGGTCGAAGGGGATCATGTTACTTTAATGACTGTTCATACTGCTAAAGGATTAGAGTTTCCAGTTGTCTTTTTAGTTAAATTTAGCGAGGGTATTTTCCCTAATGGTAGATCTTTAGAAGATGGTGGTGCTAAAGCGATGGAAGAAGAAAGAAGACTTGCCTATGTAGCAATCACACGTGCGATGGAAAAATTATATGTTACATTTAGTCGCGATTATTCTTTTGTCATTGGAAGTAATCTTTTAGCTTCTCAATTTATAAAACAAGCTGGTTTAGCTTATAAAGAAGAACAAAAACCATTCTTTAAAAATGATATATTCAGCAATAATTTTCAATCGAGATTTTTTGAAAAAAGAAACACGTTTGATGACACTCCTTATAAAGATGATGTTCCAGTTAAACAAGTATTTATTAGCGATGAAGAAAACAATGATATTTCTTGGAAGATTGGCGATAGATTAAATCATAAAAACCTAGGTAATGGAACAGTTATCGATGTTGATGGGGATGGTGTCATAACTGTTGAATTTGACGACCATGGCAAAAAAGATTTAATGGGCAATCATAAATTTTTAAAAAAGATTTAAAGGAGTAAAAACATGGATTTAAAACTCAGAGTTGAAGAATTAAGAAAAACTTTAGAAAAATATAACTATGAATATTATGTTTTAGATAATCCAAGCGTCAGCGATGCTGAGTATGATTGTTTGATGCAAGAATTGATTTTAATTGAAAACGAACACCCAGAATTAAAATCTAGTTTATCTCCTAGCCAAAGAGTCGGTGGTCAAGTTTTAGATGAGTTTAAAAAAGTACCACATAGAAGAATGATGCTTTCTTTAGCCAACGCCTTTAATGAAGATGATCTTTATGATTTTGATAAAAAAGTAAAAGAAGCAACTGGATTAGATAAAATCACTTATATGGCTGAATTAAAAATCGATGGTTTAGGCATGGCTTTAAATTATCATGGTGTTTTAATTAACGCTTTAACAAGAGGTGATGGTAATGTCGGTGAGGATGTTACCTCTAATGTCATTACTATCAAATCTATTCCTACCTCTATAAAAATCAAAGATGACTTTGAAGTAAGAGGCGAAGTTTATATGCCAAAAAAAGTTTTGGCAAAGTTAAATAAACAAAGAAAAGAAAATAACGAACCGTTATTCGCTAATGCAAGAAATGCAGCAGCGGGTTCTATTAGACAACTTGATTCTTCTATTGCTGCATCAAGAGGTTTAAGTGCATTTTGGTATTACTTAGTCAATGCATCTGATTTAAATATTAGATACCATTCTAAAGCGATGGACTTATTAGACGAACTAGGATTTAAAACTAATAAAGAAAGACGCTTATGTAACGGCATCGAAGAAGTTTTGTCATACATAAAAGAATATACAAGCAAAAGAGATGAACTTGATTATGACATCGATGGTATTGTCGTTAAAGTCGATGATATGGAACTATACAATAGATTAGGCTATACTGCTAAAACACCTAAATGGGCAATTGCTTATAAGTTTCCACCTGAAGAAGTCATAACACGTTTAAAAGATATTATATTCACAGTTGGAAGAACTGGAAAAATCACGCCAAACGCAATTTTAGAACCTGTTAGAGTAGCGGGTAGTTTAGTGCAAAGAGCCACTTTACACAATGAAGATTTCATCATTGAAAAAGGTCTTATGATCGGTGATTATGTCTATTTAAGAAAAGCAGGAGACATCATCCCAGAAGTTGTAAAAGTAGCACAAGAAAAACGCGATGGTACACAAACATTTTTTGAAATGATCGAATCTTGTCCTGTCTGTGGAGCGCCTTTAATAAAAAAAGATGCGATGCATTTTTGTGTTAACCCAGACTGTGGTGCAAGAAAAATTGAGTCTATTATTCATTTTGCTTCAAGAAACGCTATGGACATTGAAGGAATGGGTGAAAAAGTTTGTGAACAATTTTTTAACCAAGGATTTTTCCATAGTGTCGATGAAATATATGACTTAGCAAATTATCGCGAAGATATTATTTCTTTAGATGGTTGGCAAAGTAAATCAATCGATAATTTATTAGGGGCTATTGAAAAATCAAAAAGAAATTCTTTAGAAAGATTATTATTTGGTTTAGGCATTAAAGAAGTCGGAGCTAAAATGGCCAAAACTTTAGCTAAAAAGTTTATGACTTTAGATTCTTTAATTAACACAAGCGAAGAAGAATTGATTCAAATTGATGATGTTGGTCCTGTCGTGGCTAAATCAATTGTCGAGTTTTTCAAAAACGAAAAAAATCTTCAAATGATTGAAAAATTACGTCAAAAAGGTGTTAATTTTGAATATTTAGGTCAAGTAAGCGTCGCTTCTGATTCTTATTTTAATGGTAAGACAATCGTTTTAACTGGAACACTATCCTCTATGGGCAGAAGCGAGGCAACAAAGATTTTAGAAAATCTAGGAGCTAAGGTCACTGGTTCTGTATCTAGATCAACAGATATAGTAATTTATGGTGCTGAAGCTGGCTCTAAATTAGATAAGGCAAACGCTTTAAATATTGAAACTATGGATGAAACTAGATTCTTATTGTTATTAAAAAATAACAACTTATAGCAATTTTGTTTAAATTGTTATAATATCTATTAATGCAAAAGGAGGTTTAATTTATGAAGAAAGTTAACGAAGAACTTTTAAGAAAAGCGGCTGACAACCTTTTATTTGATATGTCAGATGAGCAATATAAAAAATTAAACGAAGAATTTGATACTATATTATCGCAAATGGAATATATCGGTGAAATACCTGGTATTGACGATGTCGAACCTATGACATTTCCATTTGATGTGAGCATTACTTATTTAAGAGAAGATGAAGCTAAACAACCTCTTGCTTGCAAAGATGCGTTAAGAAACGCCCATGATGTTGTATTAGGGCAAATCAAGCTTCCAAAGGTGGTGGGTTAATATGTCTTATTTAGATTTGACAATAAAAGAAATTCATGAAGCCTTGGTATTAAAAAAAGTTACTCCTTTGCAATTGGTTAAAGAAGCACTTGAAAGAGCAAAAAAAGATAACAACAATGCTTTTGAATTTATCAATGAAGAAAATGCTTTAAAAATAGCAAAAGCAATGGTTGAACCAACCGATGATTTATTGTGGGGTATTCCTTATGTTGCAAAAGATAATTTCTCCACAAAAGATATTCCTACAACTGGTTCAAGTAATATATTAAATGGCTATGTCCCATTATTTGATGCCACTGTTATTGAAAGATTGAATAAGCGTGGAGCTATCATGATTGGCAAATCCACTCTTGATGAACTCGCTATGGGTGGTACTGGTACAAGTGGTCATAAAGGAATCACTTATAATCCATATGATAAAAAACATGAAAGATTAGTCGGTGGTTCTTCTTGTGGAAGCGCTGCTTTGGTAGCTAATGATGTTGTACCTTTTGCTTTAGGTAGCGATACTGGTGATTCAGTTAGAAAACCTGCTTCATTTGTTGGCCTAGTTGGATTTAAACCAACATGGGGTAGAATTTCTAGATACGGTCTATTTCCATTTGCCCCTTCTTTAGACCATGTTGCCTATTTTACAAGATCGGTATTTGATAGTGCTTTATTATTAAATGTTTTAGCAGGTCATGATGATAATGATATGACATCTTCATATAAAGAAGTGGAAGATTATACGGATTTTGATATTGCTGATACTAAATCATTTAAAATTGCTATATTAAAGCCAATTATCGACGCAATCAAAGATGAAAAAGTTAAAGAATTATTTTTTAACACGGTCGATGGAATTAAAAAACAAGGTGTCGAAGTGGATATTGTTGATTTTGATGAGCAATTATTAAAAGCAATTTATCCAACATATAATGTTATATCCTGTGCTGAAGCAACTTCTAATAACGCTAATTTAGATGGCATTAAATTTGGTCCAAGAGGTGAAGGTGATACTTATAAAGATGTAATTAAAAATTCTAGGACCAAAGGTTTTTCTGCTTTGATTAAAAGAAGATTTGTTATTGGTTCTTATGCTTTGATGAAAGAAAATCAAAAAGAATTATTCTTAAGAGCAAAAAAAGCAAGAAGAATCATTGTTGATAGCATTAATAAATTGTTTGAAACATATGACTTTATCTATGTTCCTGCAGCAGTGAATATCGCCCCTTTAATCAATGAATCAAGCGATGCTTTATCAAATGAATATTTGATTGCAGATAATCATTTAGCTATTGCTAATTTTGGTGGTTATCCATCCTTGACTTTACCAATTGGTTTGATCGATGGAATGCCAATTGGAGCGAATGTTACAGGTCGCGCTTTTAAAGATAAAGATGTATTTGTTATTTCTCAATTAATTGAAAATATCACGGGATTAAAAAATCTTAGTGCAAATAAGAAAGGAGATAAATAAGAATGAATTTTGAAGCAGTTATCGGTTTAGAAATTCACGTTCAAATGAAAACAAAATCAAAAATGTTTTCTAATGCTCCTGTCAGTTATGGTGCTTATCCTAACTGTGAAGTCACTCTTTTAGATATGGCTTTTCCTGGAACGATGCCAGTTGTTAATATGCAAGCCGTTATCAATGGAATTAGAGTCGCTAATGCTTTGCATATGAGCATCGATAATGAATTGTGGTTCGATAGAAAAAATTATTTTTATAGCGATTTACCAAAAGGTTATCAAATCACTCAAAACGAAAGACCAATTGGTCATGATGGCTATTTAGATTTAAAGACATCTAAAGGTATCAAAAGAGTGGGTATTGAAAGAATCCATTTAGAAGAAGATACATGCAAGCAATTGCATTTTAACGATTATACATTATTAGATTATAATCGCGCTGGTATTCCTTTAGCTGAAATCGTTTCAAAACCAGATATGAGAAGCGGTGAAGAAGCTATGAAATATGTCGAAGAAATAAGAAGCATCGTCTCATTTTTAGATGTCAGTGATGGCAAGATGGAAGAAGGCTCTTTAAGATGCGATGTTAACGTTTCTATTAGACCTGTTGGCAGCGATAAATTTGGAACTAAGGTAGAAATTAAAAACCTCAATAGTATTTCTAATGTTCAATTAGCTATCGATTATGAAATCAAACGTCAAGAAGCATTGATCTTATCTGGGCAAGATGTTATTCAAGAGACAAGAAGATTTGATGAAGCAAGTAAAACTACAGTATTGATGAGAGTTAAAACTGACGCTGTCGATTATAAATATTTTACCGAACCAAATATTCCTCCAATCAAATTGAGCGATGAATTTATTAGACACGCTATTGAAACATCTAATGAGCTAGCGTCGAGCAAAATGGATAGATATTTAAAACTCGGTTTAAATGAATATGATGCATCTTTATTAATCCAAAATAGAGACATATCTTCTTATTTTGATGAAGCATCTTCTTATAACGTCAATCCAAAATTATTAGCAAACTGGATTAACGTCGATGTTCTAGCGGTGTTAAATAAAGAAGAAATCAATATCAAAGACTTTACCATTACACCTAAACGTCTTTCTAGTTTGATTAAATTAATCGATGATAAAGTTATTTCAAATAAGCAAGCAAGAGAAGTTTTTAATATCATGCTTAAAAAAGATGATGAACCTTCTGACATTGTTAAATCATTAGGACAAACTATGGTCTCTGATGAAAGTGTCATCATGGATTTTATTAAAAAAGTTTTAGATGAAAATCCTCAAAGCATCATCGATTATAAAAATGGAAAAGATCGTGCGCTTGGATATTTAGTTGGTCAAGTAATGAAAATTTCTAAAGGCCAAGTTAACCCTTCTTTATCTTCAAAATTAATTCTTGAGGAGATTAAAAAAAGTTATTATGGCAATTTTAGTTACTGGTGGTATGGGATATATCGGCAGCCATACTGTTACATTGTTATTAAATGAAGGTTTTGAAGTTGTTATCGCTGATAATCTATGCAATTCAAAAGCGGAAGTTTTAAATAGAATTGAAAAAATATGCGGCAAAAAGCCTAAATTTTATCAAATTTCTATTCAAGATGAAGAAAGATTAGATGATTTATTCAAAAATGAAAACGTCGATTCTGTTATTCATTTTGCAGGATTAAAATCTGTAGGTGAATCCGTTTTAAAACCAGACTTATATTATCAAAATAATGTAGGTTCATCTAAAGTGTTATTAAAACTTATGAAAAAGCATCATGTAAACAACATTGTTTTTTCTTCATCTGCAACTGTATATGGACTTGCAAAGCATGTTCCATTAGTGGAAAGCGATCCTATTGGTGGATGCACTAATCCATATGGGGAAACAAAAGTAATCATTGAAAAATTACTTCAAGAAGAAGCAAAAACTAATCCAAATTTAAATATCGCTATCTTAAGATATTTTAATCCTATCGGAGCACATCCAAGTGGACTTATGGGCGAAGATCCAAATGGTATTCCAAATAATTTAATGCCATATATTTCTCAAGTCGCGTCCCATAAATTAGAATGCGTTAATGTCTTTGGAAATGATTATGACACTATCGATGGAACTGGTGTTAGAGATTATATTCATGTCATGGATTTAGCAAATGGACATTTAAAAGCATTAAATAAATTAAAGACTAATCCAGGCGTAGTGATTTATAATTTAGGTAGAGGTCAAGGTGTTTCTGTTCTAGAGTTGATTCATGCTTTTGAAAAAGCAAATGACTTAAAAATACCTTATGTTATCAAACCAAGAAGACCTGGTGATATAGCCACTAGTTATGCTGATCCTAGCAAGGCTAATAAAGAGCTAGGTTGGAAAGCTGAGTTAGATATTATACAATGTTGTAAAGACTCTTGGAATTGGCAAAAAAATAATCCAAATGGATATTAAAGGAGGTCAATATGATTACAAGACAAAGAATTAGTTTAACTTTAAAAGACCAAACAATTTTATATGGTTGGGCTTGGAAAAATGATGAACCATGTAAGGCTAATGTCATCATTGTCACCGGCATGGAAGAAACTGGAATTAGATATGATGATTTTGCAAAATTTTTGTGCAAAAACGGTTTGAATGTCTATTGTGTTGACCATTTTGGACAAGGCGAAAATGTTTTACCTGACTTATCCAATTTAGGTGTATGGCCACGTTCTGGATTTAGAAAAATGGTCGTCGCTATCGATGAATTAGTCGCTCATTTAAAATTATCTTGTAGACCAATTTATATCTTTTCACATTCGATGGGTTCTTTTATGATGCAAGATTATATTCAACGTTTTTCAGGACGCGTAGAAAAAGTTGTTTTATGTGGCACTGGTAAAAAGAATCCTTTCGCGGGAGTTGGTTTTGCTTTAGCTAAATTAACAACCACTAAGAAAAACTCATTGAAAAAATCTAAATTGATTAGAGGTCTTATGTTTGGTGGATTTAATAAAAAAATACAAAATCCAATTTCCAGTAATGCTTGGATATCTGTTAATGAAGATAACATTAAAAAATATGAAGCTGATCCATTATGTGGATTTGGACCAAATAAGGGATTTTGTTATGAATTATTAAAAGGTTTAAATCGTATTTGGAAACCTAAATTCTTAAAAAAGATCGATCCAAATACAAAAATATTTTTAATTGCTGGAGAAGGAGATCCAGTTACAAGTTATGGTAAATCTCCTGAAGCTATGAAAAAATTATACGCAAAATACGGTGTAAAAGATGTTGAAACCAAAGTATACGCAAATGCAAGACATGAAATTTTAAACGAAGGTTTCCCAGTCGCTGATGAAGCATATAATGATGTATTAAATTTCTTTATCAAATAGGGTTTATCCCTATTTTTTGTCCCTGTACCTCAGTTGGATAGAGGAACCGCCTCCTAAGCGGTCTGCCGGTGGTTCGAATCCACTCAGGGACGCCAATAAAACTGATCTCGTGTCAGTTTTTATTTTATCTATCATCAAAATATGTTAGATAATAATTATTAAAGAGGTGTTTATATGAAAGTATTATTAATTAATGGAAGTCCTAATGCTCATGGTTCGACTTATGAGGCGTTAAATATCATTAAAAATAAATTGTTAGAATTAGAAATTGATTCAGAAATTATCCATGTTGGAAACGGGACAACTTTAGACTGCATTGGATGTGGATTTTGTAATAGTCATGGAATGTGTTTTCATGATGATGTAGTTAACGAGATTGGAGAAATGATGAAAACATGTGATGGATTAATCGTTGGCTCTCCGACTTATTATGCTCATCCAAGCGGAAGAGTATTATCTATCTTAGACCGTTTATCTACTGCTTATGGTCAATATTTAGCCTTTAAACCTGCCTCTAGTGTCTTAGTGGCTAGAAGAGGTGGTAACGATTCTGCTTTAGAAGCTATTAATAAACATTTTTTGATTAATAACATGCCTATTATTTCATCAACTTATTGGAATATTGTCTTTGCTAAAGAAGCCATCGAAGTCAAATACGATTTAGAAGGGGTAAACACTTTAGAAAATCTTGCTATTAATATGGCTTATCAATTAAAACTTATTGAACTTGGAAATAAAAATGGAGTGTTACCTCCTAAATTAAAAAAAGAATGGATGAACTTCCATCATTAAAAAAATAGGCAATAGCCTATTTTTTCTTTTCAATTAATATCAAGTCAGGTTTTTTTAATATGACCTTATGATTATCAGGTATGCTATCTCCAAATATGAAGACGTTAGAACCAATGACGACGTTATTGCCGATTTTAACATCTCCGCCTAAAATAGCCGCGCCTGAATATATAGTGACATTATCTCCAATTGTAGGGTGTCTTTTAACATCGTGTAATTCATGACCTTTAGTTAAAGATAAAGCTCCTAAAGTTACACCTTGATAGATGCGGCAGTTATTTCCAATAATTGTTGTTTCACCAATGACGATACCTGTTCCATGGTCGATAAATAATGGCACGCCTATTTTTGCTCCAGGATGGATGTCGATACCCGTTGAAAAATGTGCCTCTTCAGAAATTATTCTTGCAGTTATTTTTAATCCTAATTCATACATGATATGAGCAATTCGATGATATAAAATAGCTTTAAATCCAGGATAAGAAATAACGATTTCTTCGATATAATTACAAGCAGGATCACAATCATAAAAATATGATAAATCCTTATATAAATTGTCTTTTAATGTTTCTACTTGATCAAAAAAAGAGTCGATTTTATTCACATCATCAACGATATAT
This sequence comes from bacterium, assembly GCA_019421105.1. Lineage (GTDB taxonomy): Bacteria > Bacillota_I > Bacilli_A > RFN20 > CAG-826 > CAJOOD01. Next base: position 5,425 of record JAHZFY010000018.1, on the reverse strand, counting down.
TGTTCGCATAATAATCTTGCATTTTGCAAAGCATGATTAATTTTGACGCATTCACAAAATATATCCGGAAATAAATATTTTTTCATTTCCTCAATAAATAATAAAATTTTTTCTTTATTTAAAACTTTGTTTTTATCTAATTTTAATTCCATGAATATCTATCTCCTTTATCTGGAAAAATGATGACGATATCAACATCATTTAGGTTGTGTTTCTTTATATAATCAATAGCCCCTAGTAAAGCTGCGCCACTAGAATAGCCAACAAATAAATTTTCTAGTTTATGTATTAATTTTGCATATTCTATCGCCTTTTTATCATCGGCAGTAATGATTTGTTTTATTAGGTCGTCTTTAAAATTTAATGGTTTAAAGTTGGCGCCTATACCTTGTATAAGATGTGGGGCTGCATAACCTTTTGTGTATAGTGGTGATTGGGCTGGTTCAATTGCAATCACATCGACTTGTCCTTTAAAATACATCGCTAGCCCACTAGCGGTGCCACCTGTTCCAAAACCAGCAAAAATATATTTGACATTAGGGCATTGGCTTTTGATTTCTGGACCAGTAGTTAATAAGTGCGCCTTGATGTTTGAATAATTTTCAAATTGTCCCGCAATGATAGAATTTTTATTTTCTTCATGCATTTTAATAGCGAGATCATGGCTTTGTTTCATGCCACCTTCATTTAATATTAAAGTTGCTCCATATTGTTTGATCATCTCTTGTCTTTGTTTAGACATAGAAGATGGCATAATAATGCATACCTTCTTATTTAGCATTTGACCAATAGCGGCTAATGATATACCAGTATTTCCACTTGTGGCTTCAATGATTAAGGTATCATCATTAATTAAACCATCATCTAAATAATCTTTAATTATTTGATACGCTGCACGATCTTTAATAGAGCCAGTTAAATTAAAAGATTCGACTTTTCCATATAGTCTGACATTTAAATTAAAATACTTTTCTATGTTATTTAATCTTATTAAAGGGGTGTTGCCAATTTTTTCCATATTTATATTTTATATAAAATAGTAAAAAAATGCGATGGATTTGCTTTTCCATCGCATCATCTTAAAGTTTTTTGATGATAATTTCTTTATTATCATTTACATCGACAAGATATTTATCCTTTGTATTAACTTCTTGTTTGATGATTTTCGTAGCGATTGGAGTCTCAATTACATTTTGAATAAATCTTTTTATAGGTCTTGCTCCAAAATTGACATCAAATGACTCATCTAAAATAAAGTGTTTAAGTTTATCTGAATAGGTGAATGAGTAGTAATTCTCATTTAATCTATTAGACAATTCATTCAACATCTTATCGACGATTTTTAGTTGAGTATCTTTATTTAAAGGATTGAAATAAACTATTTCATCAATACGATTTAAAAACTCTGGTTTAAATGTTTGATGAAGCAAAGTTTCTACGCTTTGTTTATCGTTTTCTAATAGGTATTGGGAACCTAGATTAGAAGTCATGATAATAATGGTATTTTTAAAATCGACCACTCTTCCTTGACAATCGGTTAATCTTCCATCATCTAACATTTGTAAAAGTAGATTAAATACTTCTGGATGGGCTTTTTCAATCTCATCAAATAAGACGATTGAATAAGGATTTCTTCTTACTTTTTCAGTGAGTTGCCCACCTTCTTCATACCCTACATAGCCTGGAGGGGCACCAATTAGTCTAGAAGTGGAGAATTTTTCCATATATTCAGACATATCGATTCTGATAATGTGCGATTCTGAATCAAATAGCGCGGAAGCAAGAGTTTTTGCTACTTCAGTTTTACCTACACCTGTAGGTCCTAAAAATAGAAAGCTTCCAATAGGTCTATTTTGATCTTTAATTCCCGCTCTTTGACGCAAGATAGCATCGCTAACTAAGTGTAAAGCTTCGTCTTGTCCAATGACTCTTTTTGATAAGGTGTCATATAAATCTAAGACTTTTTCTTTATCACCTTTGGAAATTTTAGAAACAGGAATGTTTGTCATTTTAGAAACGATTTTTGCGATTTGTTCTTCATCGACAATCTCTGAAACTAGTTTTGATACTTTTTCATCGCCATTTTCAATATCTTTTAATTTTGCTTCTAATTCAGGTATTGTTTGATATTGACGTCGACTTGCTTTTTGATAATCACCTTGATTAAACGCTAGGCTGAGTTCAAATTTTGCTTGTTCGATATCGTTTTTTAATTGTTTGCCTTTAGCGATGTTATTTTTTTCTAGATTCCATTGTTGATTTAATTGACTTTGTTTTTCTTTAGCTTTTTCTAATTCTTTATTTAAAGCTGCAAGTCTTTTGATTGATGATTCATCTTTTTCTTTTTCTAAAGCAACTTTTTCAATTTCTAGTTGTCTTACCTTACGATCTAATTCATCGAGTTCAGTAGGGGAAGATTCAATTTCGACTTTAATTGAAGCACAAGCTTCATCAACTAGGTCAATTGCTTTATCAGGTAAAAATCTTGATGTTAAATAACGGTTTGATAAAACCACCGCGCTGACTAATGCACCATCGGTAATTTTAACACCGTGGAAAGATTCAAATCTTTCTTTTAAACCTCTTAATATTGAAATAGAATCACTCACTGTTGGCTCATTGACTAAAACAGGTTGAAATCTTCTTTCTAGAGCTCTATCTTTTTCAATATATTGTCTATACTCATTTAAAGTAGTAGCGCCAATACAATCGATTTCGCCTCTTGCTAACATTGGTTTTAACATGTTTGAAGCATCGAGTGCTCCATCAGATTTTCCAGCGCTGACAATTAAATGAATTTCATCGATAAATAAAATAATCTTACCTTCAGATTCTTTAATCTTATTTAAGACTGCTTTTAATCTTTCTTCAAATTCGCCACGATATTTCGCACCCGCTACTAACGCACCCATATCGAGTTCATAAATTTCTTTATTTTTTAAAGTAGTAGGGACATCTTCTTTGACGATTCTTTGTGCTAAACCTTCTAATATTGCGGTTTTACCTACACCAGGTTCGCCAATTAAGATGACATTGTTTTTAGTTTTTCTAGCTAAAATTTGGATGATCTTTCTAATTTCATCATCCCTTCCTATAACAGGATCAATTTTGCCCTTTTTAACTTCTTCATTGATGTTACGCCCAAACTTAGCAAGGACGTTTTCATCTTTAGAATAATCAAATGGTTGGTTCATTGCCATAATTTAGACCTCCTTTGCAAATTCATTGCATAAATAGTTATATACGTAAAATTAGCACTCGTCAAGTGCAAGTGCTAAAATATTTGAGTAATTTATATATAAATTAATTTTTTATAACTATTTAATTTTTTCTATGACAGATACGATATCTTCATAAAAAACTAGGTCACAAATATGGTCGTAATTAGTTTTTGACTTGTTTATTAAAATCAAATTCTTACCTTTAAAATAATTGATAAAATTTGCGGCAGGATAAACCAATAAAGATGTTCCTACGATTATTAAAGTATCACATGTAGATATAGCATTTATCGAACGCATGATGATATCTTCATTTAAGCCCTCTTCATATAAAACAACGTCTGGTTTAATTAAGCCACCACATTTTTTACATCTTGGAATACCATTATATTTTTTAACATATGACGCATCATAAAACGAATGGCAATCCTCGCAGTAATTTCGATGAATTGATCCATGCAGTTCATAAACGTATTTGGAACCCGCAAGTTGATGTAAGCCATCGATATTTTGAGTGACGATGACTACTTGTCTTTTTCCTTGCAAAGAAGCAAAGTATTCATGTGCCTTATTTGGTTTAGCGTTTAAATACATCATCTTATTTTTATAAAAGTCATAAAATAAATCCGTATTTTGATAAAAGAAGTGGTGAGAGACTATTTCTTCAGGTGGATATTTTTCTTTTTGATTAAATAAACCATCTTCACTACGAAAATCTGGAATCCCACTTGCAGTTGAGATTCCAGCGCCAGAAAAAACCACTATCGAGTTAGAATTCTTAATAATAGTTTTTAGTTGTTCGTATTTATCCATTTTAATTATTTAATAGGATATTCTTCTAAACTTGGTAATTCGATTTTGTTTTTACCGTAGTCAAAGTATTTAGATCCGACGATATTTTCATCATCATCAACACTTTTGAGTTCTGTTTCTTGCGATTTAATTAAATAATCTTTGATTTCAGATTTTGTGTAGGCTGTACCTTTTAATGTGTCACCTTCATATTTAGCAAGTGTTGCTTCGGCAACTAATGAGCCTTTACCACTAGAATAAAAATCAAATTTAAGTTCATCTTTTCCTTCAACACTAGTTTCATCATCGATGAATTCTATAATTCCATTAGCAGCGCTTTTGGTTAAGTCTAAAACTTTTAATGATTCGCTATATGCGTTTGCCACTAAAATTGTTTCTTGGAACAATTTAATAGCGTCAGCATCAGATTCATAAGCATTTTTAGTTGTTTGTTTTACTGTTCCTGCAACTGATGAATTGAATTCACTATGATAGATGAAGCCATCAAGTTTATAAACCCAATGTTTAGCTTGAGTTTTTATGGTGACACCTTCTTTTTGAATTGTGGTGCTAGATTCAATATAGAATTTTAAATCTACGCCGTTATAAACTTCTTTTGCTTCAACATTGATTGAATTGCTAACATTTGATTTAGAATCGATAGTAACATAATCAGGACTATTAACCTTGTTCCCGTCAATTTGGATGACGATGTCTTTTGCGGTTTCTTTTGCTTTTGCAGTGTCAACTTTAGATGGTCCACAAGATGTAGCTAACATCAAAGTCATGGCTGAAAGCATAAAAATTTTTGTTTTTTGGTTCATGTTTTTTTCCTCTTTTACACAAGCACATAATAGCACACTAAATATTTTTTGTGTATATCGTTTTTAATTTAATAATGGATTGGTATAATAAAAACAAGGAGATTTAATTATGAAAGATAAATTTTATTATTGTCCTATTTGTAAAAACTTTTTCGGAGTAATTAACGACGCAAATGTCACACCAGTTTGTTGTGGTAAACCAATGGAAGTTGTCAATGCTAATTCTCAAGAAGCAGCAGTGGAAAAACATATTCCAGAAGTCAATGTCGAAGGTAATGTTTGCCACGTCGTAGTTGGAAGTGTTATTCATCCTATGACTGAAGAACATTGGATTGACTGGGTGATGGTTGCCACTAATTTAGGACGTCATCGTATCGTTTTAAAACCTGGCCAAGAACCAAAAGTTGATTTATTATTAGCAGAAAATGAAAAAGTTTTAAGAGTTTATGCTCACTGCAATATACACGGACTTTGGGTTAAAGAACTATAATTATTAACAAAAATTATTTGTAAAAGGTGCTGATTTTGCACCTTTTTTTATTATCGAAGCGAGTATCGCGAGATAAAAACCACACGCTATGCGTGGGA
>JAHZFY010000017.1:10011-18002 GCA_019421105.1 bacterium | reverse complement strand
AACGATTGTTATATAAATCTGCCCATAATTGAGCTAATTGTGTATATCCTGGTTCTAAGATGCGGCTTTCTGTCCATTCATCATTGATAGCTAGACCACCAGTTGCAGCATATTGCATGCCCCAACTTCCCCAAGCTAATGCAACGCCAGTAGGAACTCCAAATGGATAAACATTTTTTGGCGCTGCAGATTTAATAGTTGAAGATAAAGATAATAATGCATCCCAAGTTTTTGGTACGCTCCATCCTGGTGCGTATTTATCTAATAAATCTTTGCGGTAAGCAAGAATAGTAGATGGTTCCATAACGATAGGATATGCATAATATTTATCATCGAATTTTACTCCGCTGACAGCGTTGGCAGTTAAATCACCCCAACTATCAAAATATTGTGTCATGTCTATCGCACGTCCTGCTTTTACTTCTTTATATATATTTCCATACGAAACCATATAAATATCAGGAACATCTCCAGATTCGTAAGCGCTTCTAATTAAATCGTCAAAATCTAATGAAGAAATATATCTTTGAGATACTTGAATACCATCTTCAGTATTTTTGTTGATTTGTTTACGTTGTGAGATATTGATTTGATTCTCCCATTCCTCAAAATCCATTACCCACATTGATACTTCCGTGGCTCCTTCTTCAACGACCTCTTCACTAGTGTCTATTGTAATGCCCTCTGGTGGCGTGCAGGCGCACATCAACGAGCTGAGAATAAAAAGAATTGATAATCCTTTACTAAATTTCATGGTTGTAATCCTCCTAAAAACATTTTCCCACATATCATAGTCAATATATAGAATGAAAAAATTAGAAAACATAACAAAAATTTTGTAAATGCACTTTTCTAACAAAACCAAATATTAGCACAAAAAAGTAGTTCTAATACATTAGAACAGCCTAAAAACAACAAAATATATTAAAATGTTTATCCTTTTCTTTTAGCCTTTTTTACACGACGATACTCACTAGGATACCTTTTTGTGAGTCTATGAAACCATCTTGATAGCGTTTGAGGAGTATCAAAATTCATCAATGACGCTATTTCTTTAATAGAAATTGTAGAGTGCAACAATAAGTTTTTAACGTAATGAACTCGAAGACTATCATAATATTTTTTTGGTGACATGCCAGTTTCTTCATTAAATAAATGGTTCAATGTCCAACTGGTAACACCGCTTCTTAATTCCATATCTAATAAAGTTAAATTAGACCTAACGTTTTCAATCATATAAAACTTGATAGTTTCTAAAGTTCCTGCAAGCTCATTTTCTTGGAAATTCATATTTTCACTTATAATTGCAGCGATAAATTCTTTGACTAATCCTTCTAAAGCTAATTCTTTTAATGGATCTTTAGATGAATATTTAGATATAATCTTAAATATTAATTCGCGATATGTATTAGGATTTTTAGTGTGGGTTATCGTTGGTATATAGATATTATTCTTTTTAAAATAATCTTCTCTAAAATGAGTTTTTTCTTCCTCTGACATATCTTCTTTTCTTTTCATAGAAACACTAATTTGTTTAGATAAATCATCTTCGAAAAAGTCAAAATGAAAATGAGGCTGATTGCAATTTTCTTTATACCATGTAATTTTATGATGAACATTCGGTGGTATATAAACTACATCGCCTTCTTTAAGAATGTATTTTTCACCATGGATTTCTAATCTCATGGTTCCTTTATCAATAAAAATAAATTCACTATCAAAAATGGATCTATCTGCGACATATCCATATAACCAAGTGTGATAAAGCGCTAATCTAACATAAGGTTTAAAGTCAAGTTTCATTAATTTTATTATAATTAATCATTGGTTTTTTAATAACAAAAATTTTTATAAATATGAAAGTTAATTGTTATTTTATTATTACAAACTTTGAAAATATATTATATGGGAAAATAAATTAATCTTTTTTCGTTTTTTCACATTTATTTAGTATATAGTTTTCACTCATTTGTTTAAGCTTAGGAAGAAACATATTTAAAAATTCTTTAGAATATAAAAACGGGTATTTGTTTTCAAAGTCTTTATTATCTTCCTCATAGATATATCTCCAAAATATAAATCCATTACTTGTTTTGTCTAAAAAGTCTTCAAACGAACCAGCTAGTTCTAATATTTTTTTATTTTTGTTGTATATTTCTTCCAATTCTTTTTTTAAATTTTCATCCAAATCCATTATTAAGTCTTTTAAATTATGACTAAATTTTTTTCTATTATCAGTTAGAACTTTTAAATATAATTCACATGCAAAAAAACCATTAGCAAAACCAGGTATAGCAACAATTTTATTTTCGCTATTTGGTTCAAAACATCTCAAATACGCTACATAAAAATCTTCTGCTATATCGATGTGATTTATTTTATCACCTCTTAAATATTTCATATGCATGCTCCTTTTAATCAAGCAATGTTATTGTATCCTCTGTTTTTTTCTTATATGCGGTCAAAATTAAATGGCGAATTAATTCATAATTTTTAACATTTGCATTATCTATATAAAATATTTTTATTTTTTTATCTTTGCACACTTTTTGTTTTCTAATATCTAGACTTTCTCTTTTTAAATCGCCCATATGTTCTCCACCATTAACTTCAAAAGCATATTTTGGAGTAGGTTTAGAAAATAAGTGTTTTTCATAAACAACAACATCAAATTCTTGTCCGCTAGTTTTTAATAATTCGTCCTCTGCGAAAAAATCTTTGAATGAAACATTGCGTTCTATTGTAATACGTTTATTAACTGTACAAAGCATTGCCATGGTGCGATATAATTCATCTTCATTTGTTGAGCCATTGCTCTTTCCGATTTCTATGTTATCTATAATTGGCCTAACCACTTCATAATTTCCATTTTCTTTTGCATATTTTACTAATTCTTTCCAAACACTTACTGTTTCGCTTTTAATTGTAGATAAGGCATCATTATCAGCAAAAATAACAAGATTATTTTTTGCTCTAGTAATGGCAACATTAGCGATTTCAGGATGAGCATTTAGCCAAGCAAAAGTTCTATCACTAGTTCTTTTTGATAATGCATAAGACAATATAACAGTGTTTGCCTCTCCGCCTTGTATACGATGGATGGTGCAAGCACTTACTCCAGTAACTCCTTGTTTTAATAATAATTTATTAATTAGATTTTCTTGAGCGGTAAATGGAGTAATTATAATCGCATCTTTAACTTCGTTACGTTTGCAATAATCAACGATGGCTATAGCTTCTTCAACGGCTTCATGCCTATTTACGCCTTTTGTTTTATTATCTACATCAACAATACTTACATTGCCTAAATTTTCAACATCGTGAGTTTTTAATTTATTATCGTAAAAATATTGATTAGAAAATCCTATGATTTTAGACCCACATCGATAATGATATGACAAAAGAATATTTTTAGAGACATTATCAACATTGCTCATAGTGGATAATATCGAATTTTCTACATAATTATAATTTCTACCTATTTTATATTTTTCCATCAGCTTTTCATTAGTGCTATTTTCAATCAATATAACAGGCTTTAGTTGGTCTTCATCTCCAACCAAAAGCAAAGATTTGCCTCTAGCAATAGGTATTAACGATTTAGCTATATCAGCTTGTCCAGCTTCATCCATGACTACTAAATCAAAAGTAAAATCGCTTGTCCCTAGCCTATTTGCTGAAATATTTGTAGTAAATATTAAAGGATAAACATCACTTAAAAGTTTGATGTTTGAATCATCTTTACACCAAGCATTAAACTGTGCGACTCTTGTCAAATTATCTTCAATCATTACTATTTCAATTAATTCTTTATATGCTTTTCCTTTTAATTTATTTAAATGCGCAATTGAGGAATAATACAAATATGATTGATATTTAACACTATTTTTTGCAGGTTCAAATAATTTTAAAACTTGTTCGTTACTAATTTTTTCAGTATTCTTTAATTTTTCTTCAAGTTCGGCGATTGTTTTTTTAATTATTTGAGGTTGCTCTTTGTCTTTAAAATAAGTAAGAGTCCCTTTCAACATTTCTAAACTGTCTGAAATATCTTTTCTTTCTATATATTTTGAAAGAAGTCTAACAAGTTCGGAGTTTTTATTTGCTTCAATAGTTTTGATTTTTTCTATTTTTTCATTATCTGGCCTACCTTTAAACTGTGTTAAAAAATCGTTTCTTATTTTTAATGTTGCTTCTATTAAATACTCATTATTACCTAATCTTAAAAATGGGAATGGAACTTTATCATTTTTATGTTTAAAAGATAATTTTTCAATAATGCCTTCAATTGGTCGATTGTTATTTGAAACAACTAAAGATGTTTTATCCGCAAAATATGCAGATAATATTACATTAAATAGAGTCTGAGTTTTTCCAGTTCCTGGTGGGCCTTGAACATATGTCACCGGGTTTTTCATTGCAGAATACAAAACATTAATTTGATCAATATTCACTCTATTATCATAAATAACTATTTTTGGTTCTTTTTTGCCATTGTTTCTTCTAGAAACATCACCGAAAAATGCCCTTAATGGAATTGGCAACATATTAGCGTCATATTTCATTTGAATATTTTCAAAAAGGTTACCTAAATTAACAGGTATATCTCTTTCTAAAATCATAATATCAGGACGCGTATCAATCATTTCGCCTTTGTTAAAATTCTCTCTTAATATTTCATAGGCTTCTAAAGGATTTTGAATATATACCGATTTGAATTCATCACAACTTAATTCAGTATAATTGTGCAAAGAAAATTTAGTTTTTAATTCATTATTATCATAAAGAAATGTTTCATTAAATTTAATGTCTTTTCCTAAAGATAACTCCTTTTTTGAAGGATCAAAAACTAATTTATAATAGGCAAGAACATATTTCTTTTTGCCTACATCGATTGATAATGCGGATAATATTAACTCATTGTAAGATTGTTCAAATTTTTCAATATCATTATAAAAAATCAATTTGACCATCTCGTCAATTTGTTGTGGAGATAAAACTATTTTTTTATTTTCTTGTAAAACATGTAAATCTATGCCACTTATCATTGCGTAATGCTTTTGAAAAGGATCGGTATCTAATCTGACACATTCAAGTAAATACATTAAAATATTATTATCGAATTTAAAGTATTCTAACCATTCATAATCTAGAGGGTTTTCTTCTATTTTTTCTATTAATTGTTGGTTAGTGTCATATGTTGTTAATTCAATGATTTGAGCTTCTTTGATTTTATCAAAGTAAATATATCCTTCTTTGCAATCTTGACTATAAGAGTTGTTAAAAATTGATACTTTAAACAATTTCTTTTTTGGATAGATATCCTTAATCGCACACCAAAAAGAAGTGTCTTTTTTCTCTAATTCGTTTTGATAGGTTACTTGAAGCCATTTTCCTTCTTTTATAGATCTTGAAATCGCTTCGCAAATGTTGTTCATGATTTAACATTTTATCAAACTTTTTCCATATTTTGTATGATTAAATTTTAATAAGATAAACAATTATAAAATGTTATAAAATTGTATATCTTTTCACTATGTAGTTTGCAAACTATCTAAAGTGATTAGTGAGCAATATTCAACCAAAAATGTTCATCAAAAATCATATCATTTTAATTGCATGCTTGTGTTTTGTAAGTATTATTATCTAAAAAGAATTTTCTCAACTATTTAGACAAAATTCAAATAATAGATTTCATATAATTTTCCTTCTATTTTAAATATCTTATTCATTAAAATTGTATTTTTAGGAGCATATCAATAGTAAAAAAGTGGGTTTTTATATTTTTTATTGTATCTTTTTTACATATTTTATAATGTGCCAAACAAACAAAAAAATAAGTGAAGCGTTTCTTGTTGCACATGTTTCTAACATGGGTGTGATAAAAATAGTACGATGTGGATAATGTATTTATTATATAACCGATATGACTTAAGTTTTTGCCTCACTAGTTCTATATCCTTATATTTGTTTGCGCTTATGTTTTTTCTACTTTGTGTGCATTATTTGACACATTTAAATCATTGTGCTATATTCTATATGTAGATAGTAATACTATATACTATTTGGGCTGATCTTTAGATCCGGGTCCACATACGGCGGGGGCATCCCTCGCCATTTTTTTATGAATATGAGCACATTATCTATTTTTATTGATGAATCTGGTGATTTTGGAAAATATCAATGCCATTCTCCTTATTATTTATTGACGTTAGTTTTGCACAATCAAGACAATCAGATAAATGAGAAATTATTTTCCTTGGATTCTAAATTAAATTATTATTATCCAAATAAAACCAAAACAGTGGTTCACGCAGGCCCAATTATAAGAGGTGAAGAAATATTTAGGCAAATTGATTTAGGAAGAAGGCAACATATTTTTAATACGCTTTTGGCATTCTCTATATCTGTTAATATCAACTATGCCACTATCTCTGTAGACAAAAAAGAAGAAGATGGGACACCACTGTGGTTAAACACAAAATTAGTAAAAGGACTTAATGAATTTATTGATGCAAACTTAAAAAAATTATTGCCGTTTGATAAAATAGTTATCTATTATGATGGCGGGCAAAAGGAAATAAGTAGTATTCTTAATTCTTTTTTCAATACTCGCTTTAATGCGGTTGAATTTAGACAAGTTAAGCCGCATGAATATAGATTATTCCAAGTTGCCGATTTATTTTGCACATTAGAATTACTTAAACTAAAAAAAGACTCGAATTCATTTTCTAAATCAGAAAATTTATTCTTTAAAAATCCAAGAAATTTTAATAAAAATTATTATAAAGCAATAAAAAAGAAAAAAATTAATTGCTAAGATAAATATTTTCTTGCCATATAAAGGTAAACGTGTTTTTATTCAAATTTATTAGTTTTTTTAATAATTTTAGATGTGTCGTTTTGTATAATTTGATGTATGAAATTATCTTAAATTATTATTTGCGTTTTTAACATTTATCTTTGTTAACACAAGTGTAGAAAATAATGATAATAAAAAAGAAATAGTTAATAAAGGTAATAAAATTATGACAAACAATTGCCATGATACAAATCCAAGCGGTGCGACTAAAAGTAACAAATCGCTCACGAGATATGAATTTAAATAGTTAATGATTATGACATAAGGAATAAAAGCTATCAAAAAACATAATAATGATATAAACATAGTTTCAATTAAATTAATTACAAATAATTCGCTTTTTGATAATCCTAGTAATTGCAATATCCTAATTTCATTAACGCTTTTATCCATTATTGATTTTAATAATGCAATAAAAGAAATAACTGTAATGCCTAAAAAGGCAAAAGCAATGTATTCTAATAACACACCCATAAATTCCTCAAAACTATGCATATTGTCTAAAGAATGATCCACTCGATGTCTACAATAATATCCATTAGCTTCAAAAGGTTTAAAATCATCCAAGAAATTAACGCTATTTTTAATTAAAAAAGAATAAATAGAAGGTATAGGTTCATCACTAACAGTCAATTCATAAAAATCGTTTTCAGCAAAGAAAACACTATTATGAATCTCATTGTTTTCAATATGAGATAATGTTTCTTCATAATCTAATCTTCCAGCAAATTTTTCATCTAATATAGGATATTTTGTATCAAACACTCCAACAATTTTTAACTCAACATCTCTTTTTGCTATAGTATATCCGTATAATTTCATATTTAAAGATTTAGTATTGATAATATTTTCTATCTCATCATTAGAATAATTATATTCATCTTTAATCCATCCTAGTTCAGCACATTTATGAACGGATAAAACAATTTCTAAACTATCACTTTCTATAGAGTTATCATTTGGTATTCTTCCAAACAATAAATAATTTAGCCAAGATGTGTATCTACTATGCATTGGTAAAGAATAGTTAAATAATATTCGTTCATCATTTTCTTTTTCATTAATGTAATTAAGGGAACGGAATTTGGATATAGGAATAACATTTTCTTTTTTGAACACATCATAAAAA
>JAHZFY010000017.1:0-10001 GCA_019421105.1 bacterium | reverse complement strand
TTCATTTCTTCTTCACTTGTTACGATATTTGGCCTCAATACATAATAATAATTAGAACCAGATGCTTCTATTGACTTATTGCGCAACGTATTTTCATCATAAGAAAGAATAGAAGAAGATATCATAGCAACAGAAACAGTTAAAAATGTTGATAATGTTAAAAACACCAACTTAACTACACTGCTTTTTAAAAATGATAAAGCTAATTTAAAACTTCTTTTAAAAGGGAATTTATATAAAGAATTATTGTTGTTATTTTTAATTGATTCGTTTTTATTAGTATCTACTTCAATAACTTTTGTGATCTTACCATGTTTAATTAAGATTATTCTATCAGCATATTGTTCCATTAATCTTTTATCATGGCTTGCCACTACGACTAGTCTTGTTTTAGATATATCTTTTAATAAATTTGCAATTTGAAGTGCATTATCTTCATCTAGGTTACCTGTTGGTTCATCACAAACGATAATCTTTGAATGTTTGATTAACGCTCTTGCAATCGCGACTCTTTGTTGTTCTCCACCACTTAATTCAAAAACTTTTCTTTCTAAAAATGATTCATCTAATCCGACTTCTTTTAAAGTATTAATAGCTTGATCTAAGTCGAATTTATTACCTTGTATTTCTATAGCAATACTTAAGTTTTCTTTAACTGTATATGAATTGATTAAATTAAAGTCTTGATCAACGATACCAAAAACAAACTTTCTAAATTCTAAGATATCTTTATCTTTAAAAGTTGTTACATCTTTATCATCTATAACTAAATTACCTTTAGAAGGTTTTAATTGTAATGATAATAGTTTAATAAAAGTCGATTTTCCTGAACCAGAATTACCTTCAAGCAATATAAAACCATTATCAGGTAAAGACAAACAAGCATCATCTAAAGCGATGACGCGTCTTTTCTTTAATTGATAATATTTAGATATATTTTTAAAGATGACCATAAAGTTAATGAAATTATAAGTCTATAACATTACATTGTAAAGAAGTAATGTATTAGTTTACATATTTGGTGTTAAACCGCTACACCCCAAGCATGCTAATTGGAATGATGTATGTATCATCTTTTTTATACGCTGAACCATGACTAGTAAGCACCATTTTAAAAGTTGGTGGTTTTAAGTCGTTTTTTCTCATTTTGTTTTCGAAATTTTTAAGCGAGTCTATTCCTTCTTTAATATTTTTATCACTAGCGATTTTAATTTCAATTGCGCCATATTCACCATTATCCAATTTAAGAATTGCATCTACTTCCAGTCCATTGCTGTCTCTATAATGTTTTAACTCAGCATTAAATGATTCAGCGTAGATAGATAAATCTCTAATCGCCATATCTTCAAAGAAAAACCAAAAAGAATTTAAGTCGTTTAATAAGTCGATTGGCTTAATTCCTAATGCTGCAGTAGCAATAGATGTATCAATAAAATGATGTTTTGGAGCAGTTCTTACTGCTACACTAGTTCTTAAATTTAAATTCCATGCTGGCATATCATAAATGATAAACAAGTCTTCTAATAATTTTTTATAAGAAAGAAAAGTATCATCATCTAATTTACTTCGCTCCCCTGAAGCAAGAATGTCTTTAATCATTGAGGTATTTTTAGCTTCGGTGGAAATGTTTCTAGCAAAGGACTTTAATACCATTTTAAGCAATTCAATATTCTTATTTTTTAAAAATTCAGCAAATTCATCACTTTCGTCTTCTATAGTAAATAAACTTTCGTAGTAATTTTTAGTAACATCAATTGCATACTCTTTTTTTGCCTTAACCGCAATTGGCCAGCCACCCCTACAAACAATGTGGGCAATATCTGTTAAAGAAATGGGATTATGTTGTTCATAGGTGGAAACAAATTCATAATTTTTATCAAATAATCCCAACAAAGAAATTGCTCCGGTTGATTCTTTAGATTCCAATAAGGAAAAAGGTTTTAACAACAAAGGAGTAATTCTACCAGCAGCAGAATTTTGTATTTGAGAAGGGTTAATAGGAGTTGTGCTACCAGTTAAAATGTATTTGCCAAATCGATAATCATTATCTAAGTCATCTTTAATCAAATTCCATATTTCTGGAGCTTTTTGCCATTCATCTACAAGATGTGGATTTGCACCAACTAAAGCAGAAGCTGGATCAGCATTAGCCAAAGCTATTGCATTAGTGGTTTTTAAAGTAGTAACAGAATTGGCAAATTTCTCACATAATGTTGATTTGCCACAAAACTTAGGGCCGCTTACAATAACGCAACCTGATGAATTAAGTTTTCTTTTCAATGATTTTTCTGCTAATCGTGGTATATAATCTTTTATTTTTAACATAGTAGCAATCCTCAAATAAAGTTTACAAATAAAAAGTGGTAAAATCAAATATTTTCGGTGTTTTGAATAAATAGTTTTCGGTGTTTTGAATAAAATATTTTCGGTGTTTTGAATTGTGTTTACTCTAATTAATGGCTATAAAACATTATAAATAGTCTTATATTTGTTATTTATTATCCTATTGTATCTAGTTTATTTAAGTGGCCTATAGCATTCTTCTTTTAAGAATTTAACAATGTCATCTTTTTTATCTGTTTCATAGTAATGAATTAGTAGTTTTTTATATTCGATAACTTTTTCAGCAGGAATAACAATTAATCCAGTGGCGTTTTTAATCAAGATGTGATTAGCAAAAATGACCGCTGTTCTTTTGTTGCCATCTAAAAATAATTGTTTTTTCTTAACGTATAGCAAAGCTTCAATGGCTTTATTTAAGGCTGACTCATTTGATTCAGTTATATTTTTAATGTCTTCTTTAACTATGTCTTCAAAAGGAAGAGGCGGGATATAATTACTGCCACCTATAGTAACTGGAACATTTCTAATTCTTCCAGCGTTAAATGACATGCCTTCTTCTATAATTGCATTTATTTGAGAAACAATCGCGAAATTACTTGGATATTGAATAACACTTGGATCTAAAATAAATTCCCATGCACGTTTGAGATTGATAACTTTTTGAACATCTATGGCGGTCATGTCATTAACTTTTCCACCATTAACTAATGTCTCGGTGTCTGAATATGTAGTTGCTACCCCTTCTAACATCGCCTGTTTATAAATAGAGTCAACAAGATTTCTTCTTGCTAAATCAATGTTGAGAGCAACATCATTAGATACCCCTTCTACAACATAATTGTCTTTACCTAATTCTTTTTTAATCTCTTTAAGTCGTTTTTTATACGCTCTTGCAGTGTTATTGTTTTCGATAATCAAAGCATAAAGTTCTTTAGAATATTCACCGACATATTTGCTACATTGTCTACCTTGATTTCGATAATGAACATAGATTAGTTTTTTATTATTTTGCTCTCTAATTTCAATAGAACCATAAACAAGTTTTTCTAATCTTATTTCAATGGTATTTTTTTCTTGCAATAACTTAGCTATCTCCATTTACGACCTCCATGTGAAACATTAATGCAATTATTATATCATTTTGTTTCACATTTATTCAAGATGCCCATGTGAAACTTTTTGTTATCATATTTATATTTTTGTTTCACATACTTAAAATCGTTATAGACTTTGGTTTTGAAGTAAGAGTTTTTGTTTTCCAAAAGCATCATTATATGCTTTTAACGAATGTAATTTTTCTGGAAATATGCACATATAAACATTTTTAATTGATTTTGATTTAAAACTATAGATGGTTTTTGCTGCTATTTTGGCAGCTTCTTCTAATGGGTAAGAATATATACCAGTAGAAATCGAAGGGAAGGCAATTGATTCTAGTCCCAAGTCATCTGCAATCTTTAAGTAATTTACTGATTTATTCTTTAATATAAATTCAAACATTATGACAGACTGCCCTAGTAAATAAGGGTCGTTTAAAGTAAGTTGTTGAACTAATATTTGCTATTTTACATTGAAATGAATGAGAGTTTCGTTTACTGCTTCATTTAGAAGTTGGTATGCCTTTATCTTATTTTCTTGATCATCCTTATGTTTATGTCTTTTATCAAGATAAATCTCTCTAAGGTAATTCCACATTTCTGAACCACTTATTTTATTTAACTTGTTTCTATAATTATTCATGTTTTTTCTGATCATCCATGAATAATCATTGTTGTTCGCATTATTTGTATTTTTCTTGTTATAGAGGATAAAAAAATTACCACTATTATCATATGTCGTTAATATGATGTCATATCCAAATCCTATAGAAAGCTTTTTGGTTTGAAGCGCTTGTGTACTATCTTCACAACAACTAAATCCTTTAGGTTTATTGTTATCAAACGCTTCTCTAAAATCATCTTTTATATCTTTAACATTGCCATTCCAGTCATAAGTATTTGGAATCTTCTCAATAATAATTTGATAATCAAGATCATAATAATTACTATTGCATAATTTTACGACCATATTTCTTTTGCCGCTTCCAATAGGCCTATATGAAAAACGATATCCTTTTGTTCTTAATTCTTTTTGAACATAAGTTATCCAATTTATAAACAATTGTTTCTTATTTGATAATTCAGCAGCAGTTATATATCGACACATTTAATTTCCTCCAGCAAAAAATCATAAAAACAAGGATTAATATTTTCTTTAGTTTTCATAGTTTTATTATTAATATCTTTGGCTAATCCTTTTCTATGGCTTATAGGAAGCAGGTTGATTAACTCACGAATGCATTCAATAGTATTTTTTGCCGTAGATTCACTATTATAGTTAAATAATAATGGTGCATGGTGCATAACGTCATTTCTAAACATTCTCATTCTTTCAAGCACATCAAAATCACAAATATTTACTTTATAATCTACTAAAAAAGATTTCATATCACCAAAGTTTAAAGCATATCTTTTGTACAATTCTGTTATTTCACCAAAAGATATTTCTTTAGGTTCGCATTTTGGTAATTGGCTTAAATAAATGTATTTATCTTTATTTAATTGAGCATCGTCTGAAAAATCAAAATGCGTTAATATATAATTTCTCAGGTATTCCTCTAGCGTTCCTAAATACTGATATAAAACATCTTTGATTGCTTTATCGTAAATAACAAAGGCATTAACATCAGAATAAGTGACCATATCGTTTTTTATTTTCAAAGCATTATAAACAACTTTATATATTTGAACTCCTCTGATGTCTTTATATTGTTCGAAGTTTTTTCTATCTTCTTTGGATAGTCCGTTAATAAACTTATTAAAATCCACTTGTTATCACCCACTCTTTTTCTTAAAAACACTTTCAAACTTAAACTTAATCGGTATACTATTATTTATGTTTAAAAAAATACGGATTTTTATCATTTATCATTACTTTCCATCGTTTTAACACGGTATTGTAAATAGGGTCGTTTTCAAATATGGAAAGAGCTTCAACAAGTGTTGGCTCATAAGTTACGTGCTGATCGTAAGATAACACATACTTACACATTATATTTTCAATGTGATTCTTACGTGTGTCTTTATATTCTTTAAGAACAAAAATTGTCTCATCTGAGAAAAAATCACCAAAGTAATCAAATAAGTGCGTTAATAATGCCCAAACATCATCGTTATCTATTTTTTTGATGCTAGCAATAACTTAGAAATGCTTCTAATTAATTGATCAATTTGAAATTTATCGATGCTTTTAAATTTACTAAGATTTTGATTGACTAATTTACAGAATTTCAATACATCTTCAATATCAATATTGCTATCTTTATTAGTAATCCAATATTTTATATTATCAAATCCTTTGCTTAGACAATCTAAATTATTAGACTTGATGTAATAATCATAAAATGCAAAATCTTTTTCTTTAAAAGCTAAAAATAAAAGCCTAGAAAAAATAATGTTTTGAGACATTTTAATATCATTATTCTCGGAATCAAGTGAGATATATTCTTTAAAATCATCTTTTTCTTTAATTAAACTCAGTAATTGGCAATTAGTATCATTTGATATTGAATACATAAGATAGCTAGGATTGAATGATTCATAATAATTGTCAAAAACTACGTCCAATATTGATTTGCAATAATCTACATCGATTCTGAACAATCTAACCATGATAAATGAAATTAAAGACTTTGTCTTATGGTTTGTTGCTGCATGCAAGAGATACTTGATAACAGTTTTTAAAAACGAAAAAGAGGTTTTATCACACTCCGAACAATAAGCTAGCATTTCCAAATATGTGTGCATGTTTTCATTAATTAAATCATTGATGTATGAATCTCCTCTAACATCACCATTGATAGTCATTTTTTTATAATCGATTTTCGACAAAAGGCTAAAAATATCCTGAAAGTTTGAATTATCACAAAGTTTTTGCATTCTATAAAGAACTGTAGAAATGCAATTATTAAAATACGAATCAGAATTTAGCAATCGAATAAATCTATTTAATAGTTTGATTAGATTTTGATAATCGTTTTCTAATTTAAACAATATTTGATTAATCATTCTACTATCAAAGTTATCCAGATTATCAATAAAATATTGATAATCATCTCCAATAAGACGGAAATACGCATCACAAAAGACTTCTAAGTAATAAGTCGACTTGTCTTTGGAATTTTTATAAATATTTAGTGCTTCAATAGGATCTTTGCCACGTATTTGATTATATAAATAATCAACATCATCAAATTTTGAATCCTCGATAAAATAAATCATGCGATTAAAATTTTTAATAGAATTTAAATCTTTAGTTGTTTCGGTTTTGTAATTGATAATTTGTTTCGTTGCTTCTTGATTGCTATCTATGTATTTTTTAAAAATTCCTTTAATGTGATTTCTTAAAATTGAGGGTTCTTTGACTCCAAAAGTAGCAGTTTCTAGTTTAGGTAAAATAAAATCTATATCGAGTTGTTGAAGATTGGTGTTTATTAGTTCTTTAACATCGGAAAAATACTCTCTATTATTTAGAAAAGAATCTATGTTTTCATAAAAAATATTTTTGCATGTTCTAAAATTTATATTTATTAACGCCAATCCAGCTCTTTTTAAAAAATATTTGTCGCTGCTAGTAAAAGAATTAATATCTAACTTCAGTTGTTCAAACGTAATGAATTTTGAAGATTCTTTGAACCAAACAATCAATATATCCTTGTCAGAAAACTCATACTGGGTATAGTCCGGATATGACGAAAATGCACCCATATGGCAGCAATCAAAATCATTGAAACTCGTAATTTTGCTTTTTGAATATTCATAAAATAAGAAGCCATTGTTTTTATCTATTTCCCTCATATTGGCTAAGTACTTAAAACATGCAGTTCCTATCTTTTCTTTTTCAATTATTGTTTTGTAACAATTAAATACATCTTCTCCATTAAGAAAATTACTTAATTTAAACTCTTTTAATGAAGAAACCAAAGAGAACGGAAATCCGTAAGGAGAAGACAAATATATCTTTACAAACTTTAAGAAATCAATTTTTGCACAGTAGTCAGGACGGCTCTTTAAAATTTGTAAAAGTTGAGTAAGAATAGCGTAACTACTATCTAATCTTAATGTAGGATTTTCTTCCTTGTCTTCAACGTATTTTTCAATACAGCTATTTATAATAGAAACAATGAAATCATCTACATCATCATTGCAAATATCTCTTCTTGCATAACATTCTAAAACTTCTAATCCATCCCAAAAAGAAGACTTAATTCTGTTTTTATCGACTTTAATACATGGTTTTAGATTTTGGTCAACAGAAAATAAACTATCATTGTCTTTTAGTTCAAGTATCCATTTGTCAATAAACGGGGAAGAGCAAAGCTCTTTAATTATTTGCTTTCTTTTGTCCATATATTATAAATCACTTAAAATTTCCTTCACTGATTTAATATTAGGTTCTTCGGAGAATGCTTTTTTAATTGTTTCCAAAAAATGATTGCTGACAAATGTTTCGCTTGTCAAAGTTTTATCCCATTTTTTAAGCACATCAATTAATGCTTTATAGCCCTTTTTTCAAGCGAATAATACAAAACTTCAATACCAAGGGTTCTATAATATTCTTTATCAAATTCATACTTAAGCGTGTCTTTTTTAAGATATCCATTAAGCATAAACATTGATGGTCTTTCTGGAGTAGTTGTTGTCTTTAAAAAATATCTAATCAATTCAAATTCATTCACTCCGTAACCAATAAATAGCACGGTTTTATCTCCTCTGCCAAATAACTGCAGAAGATTTTTGCCAAAATCAGCATCAGCCATATATGCACTGGCGTATTGCTGACTGGTAAAAACCATGCTTTCAAAATTATTTATTGAACCA
Source organism: bacterium (assembly GCA_019421105.1). Lineage (GTDB taxonomy): Bacteria > Bacillota_I > Bacilli_A > RFN20 > CAG-826 > CAJOOD01. The sequence continues at coordinate 1,740 of JAHZFY010000017.1, read as the reverse complement.
TGTAAATGAAATATTTTTACATAATCTTCATTTCTATCCCATAGTTTAAAATCGCTTACAATAGCTTTGTCTTTATAAGGTTTAGATGTATCTAGAGATAAATCGGCATTTGTAGTTAATATTACAGAATTATACTTTGATAGAAGCTTAGAAATAGTATTAACTTTTCGTAAATTTGCTGGGTCTTTTTGTTTATCTAAACTTAATTCACTAATAACAAGTTTTTCCGCTTCTTCTTTTCCCAATTTTTTTTGTAATTTATTGAACGCAATAGTAACAAACTGCATTGGTGTGAAATTTCCATTCAAAAGTACTGCTTCTTCAGATCTAGAAAGAGCCTTCTTTGTTACAGCAATATTGATTAAATTTTTTCCCATTTGATCCCAAGATGGATATCCATATAATCTAGAAACGCCAGCACCAACAAATATATACAATGAGTTAGTATCAATAGCTCGTTTTATTTCGTCTGGCATATTTGGAATTACTGAAGGTGTGTTTGCCATTTAATTTCCTCCTTTGTTTTCCTTTGAACTCAAGTCACTACTATTATTTATGTTTGAAAAAATATTAATAGTTTTATTATTCAACGAAAAGATGACTAATCAAGATTTAATCAAAACCTTTTTGCTAATTCTATAATTTTTTAACATCATAATCCATCTTTTCAATATTTAACTTTTTCATGATTGTTTCCTCCGTAAATCGAATGTGTCTACAGTTGAACCTTAACAGTTGTTTAACCTCTGGTGACTATTACTCTAGGAAATTAAATAAAACATGTATATTTTTGCTATAAAAGTATTCATATATCGATAGATACCATTATCGTTACATTTTGATGGTTAAAACAACAACTGTCTCAACATGACTAGTCATAGGAAACATGTCTACAGGCGTAATTTTTACTATATTGTAATATGGAGATAAATATTTTAAATCCCTAGCTAGTGTTTCAGGATTGCATGATACATATGATATTTTTTTAACTTTGTTATTGATTAAAGTTTGTAAAAATCTTTCATCACTACCTTTTCTAGGTGGATCCATGATAACTGCGTCAAAAGATATATCGGATTTTGCAATATATTCACCTGCATCACCTAAAACAAATCTAACGTTGTTAATATTGTTATTCTTTGCGTTTTTAATACCATCCATATGCGAAGATTTCACAATCTCTACACTGATAACTTCTTTTGCTTTTTTAGAAGCGATTAAACCTAATGTTCCTACGCCTGCATAAGCATCTAAAACTATTTCATCACCTTTTAAATTTAAACCATCGATTGCTAAAGAATATAACTTTTGAGTTTGAATTGGATTAACTTGGAAAAATGATGATGCAGAAATATTAAATTTAACACCTAAGATATCATCATTAATATATCCTTTGCCATATAAGACTTTTTCTTTTTCTCCTAATATGACATTGGTTTTTCTTTCATTGACGTTTTTCACTACTGTGGTTATATTTGGACAGGCTTTGATTAAGTCTTTAACAAAATTATTTTGTCCAGGGAAGTTTAATTTTGAGGTTATTAAAACCACCATGATTTGTTCATAGTGATAACTTGTTCTAATTAAGATATGACGAATGATGCCGGTTCTTTTATCTTCATCATAAGGGTCTATTTTATGTTTGATCATTAAATCTTTAATATTAGATAAAATTAAAGCGGCTTTTTCATCTTCAATATAACATTGCTTAATAGGCACAATATCATGGGTATTTTGTTT
>JAHZFY010000016.1:15259-18691 GCA_019421105.1 bacterium | reverse complement strand
GGCAAAAGTATTAGCTATAGATTTAGATGGCACGCTTTTTTATCCAAAAGGTAGAAAACGTCTAGTATCAAAGAAAAACACAGCATTTTTAAGAAAATTTATAGATGAAGGTAATAAGGTGGTTTTGGTTTCCTCTAGAGGAGAACAAATTATTTTATCTGTCATTAAAGAAATCCAACGCCCTATCGATTATATTTCTTATACAGGTGCTAAAATTGTCATTGATGGCAAAGCCATTAAAGACGTTGCAATGGAAAATCTCAAATTAAAAGAAATTTTAGATAACATCTATTATCATTACTCTCCAATCGCTTATATTTTAGGTTGCGAAAATCAACCTTTAAATTTAGCAGTTTATGTTAAAGCTGGTAAAATTATCGAGTTTTTATATAAATTTTGGTATAAATTGGCATTTGGTATTTATAGAGAAGATTTTGTTGTCGATAAAAATAAATTTAAAGAAAATTTAAAAAATGGTAGAGTATATTCTGTTAAAGCTTTTTTTGGCCTAGGTAAAAAGGCCAATAAAGCTAACAAAGAATTAAACAAGATTATCAGAGAAAAATATCCTGATATTGAATCATCTTGGATGGGTATTGCTTTAGAGTTTGCTCCAAAAGAATGCACTAAAGGTGATGCAGTCAAATTTTATGTAAAACATATAAACGCTAATTATGATGATGTTTATGTCATTGGCGATAGCGGTAATGATATATCGATGTTTAATGCATTCCACGATCATTCATTTGTTATGTCGCATGCCTATCCGAGCGTGAAGAAATATGCTAAAAACAAAGTGTCGCGCGTTTATAAGATGGACAAGTATTTGTTCGAAAGGAGAAAAGATGAATAATACAAGTCGTTACATTTCAAATTTATATTATGTTATGCTTCAAGCAAGAAACACATTAGAATTTTGCTTAAGACGCGAACATAATGTCAAATTTTATAATGCTAGAAAGCAAGTTTTAACTGAGTCAATGACTCCTAATCATGCTTTAAGAGCATTGTTAGATAATAACCCAGAGGTTGCTAAAAACTTTGAACCTGTCATGAAGACATTAATCGAAGATGTTTATTCTCCTGAAGGCGGAGTTATCACTGTAGCAGGTGAAGAAGTAAGAATTGATCACACTCAACACTTAAAAATTTATCAAGCTGTTTTACCTGTTGTTGAACAATTAAAAGACATCATTGGTTTTTATTTAAGACATGCAAAACAAAAAAATGAAGAAGAACCTGTCATTTTAGAATTGGTGAAAACCGATGAAGCTTTATATCGCGCAGTTGCATTAAAATTTGTCATGGGTGATTTAGCAAATTCATTTTTTGAATTTAATAAATTAATGCATGAATCTAAAGGTGTTCCAACTCCTCAAAGCAATTTCATTGCTCAAAATGAAATGGCAGTCTATTTAAAATTAGTCAGAAACATTAGAGCAGGAACTAGAATTATTGACAATAAATCTTTAGATTTATTTGATGAATGTGTCCAAATTTGTGAAATGATGGAAGGTAGAAGAGAAAGAAGAGATAACAAACCAATGAATCAAATCGTCTCTGAAAATCAAGATAAATTGACTAAATACATCAACGAAGCAGATCAAGCTTTCTTGAAGGCTTTCCAACCAGTTTTAGATGATATGAAAGCTCAAGCTGAAGCTATGAAAGCTAAAATGTCTTCTAATACACCAACAGAAAGCTAATTGATATTTGTTAATTAATTAAAATATGATATATTAATTAAGACTCATTGGAGGTTTATTATGGAAAAAACTAAAAAAATTGCAAAAGTTCCTTTTAAAGAATATATTTGGTACATCATTGCTGGCACTTTAACAGCTTGGGGTATCGCTCAAATTATATGTGGATTAATTTTAGAATTTTCAAATGTAAAATTATCTGATATGCCACTATATGACGCTCAATTAAAATATATTGAACTATTTGGTCTTTCCTTTATGCACTGGGGTCTTATTTTAATGGGTATCGGTGTACTTGTTGGAGTTGTTACTCTTTGCATATGTGCAGGAAGATATGATAGAGAAAGCGAAAAGGCTTCAAGAAGAGCCGCTCGTTTAGCTCAACAAAAAGAATCAATTGAAAACACTCCAATAATTGATGCTGAAGTTAAATAAAAAATAATCACAGGTTGACCTGTGATTTTTTTAACAAAAAAAGCACCTTGTTAAGTGCTTAATTCAACTGGCGGAGGAAAAGGGATTCGAACCCTTGCACCCTGTTACAGGTCTACGAGCTTTCCAAGCCCGCCCCTTCAACCACTTGGGTATTCCTCCATTGGCTTGATAGCCGATTATGATTATAGCAAAGTAATATAATTAAATAAATAAAAAAATTATATTTATGGGTTTTAGTTTAAAATATACTATTTTATAATATTAGGTATGAAAGAGTTTATTGTAAATAAGAATGAATCAGGACTAACTTTAGAAAAATATATAAAGCATATTTTAAATAGGGCACCTTTATCTTTTATATATAAGTTGTTTAGAAAAAAAGACGTTAGAATTAACGGAGTTAAAAAAGATTTAAAGGATAAAGTCTTTGAAGGCGATGTTGTAAGAATTTATATCAGTGATGAACAAATCAATGATTTTAATGACATCAACAAAACTCCATCATCAAATCAATTAGAAAAATATATTGTATATGAAGATGAAAATATCATTGTCATTAATAAACCAGCAGGGCTATTAGTTCAAAAAGATAAAAGCAATTCTAAAAGTTTAGACCAAATGGTCAAAGCGTATTATTTTTATAAGAACCCAAATTGTGATAAAACCGCTTTTACTACTGCCCCTGCACATAGGCTAGATAGAAATACTTCTGGCTTAATTATTTTTGGGAAAAGTGTCAGTGTCATGCAACAATTGATGAACATTTTAAAAAATCATGAAGAAATTGAAAAACATTATCTAACTGTCGTAATAGGAAATATCAATAATGGTGGTCAAATCGATAAGCCATTATTAAAGAATGAATCGACTGGATTAGTTAGTGTGACTGACATTAAAAATGGTGGTAAAAAAGCGATTACTAATTATGTTCCTGTTCAAAACTATGGGAAATTTAGCATGTTAAATGTCACATTATTAACTGGAAGAACACATCAAATTAGAGTTCATCTTGCAAGTATTAATCATCCAATTGTCGGCGATCCAAAATACGGCAATTTTAAAGTTAATAAAATAGTGAAAGATAAAACTAAATTAGATCATCAAATATTACATGCTTATCAAATCCAATTTAAAATAAAACAAGGTCCTTTAAAGTATTTAAACGATATTATTTTAAAGTGTCCTTTAGACGATAAAATGACAAAAATTGTTGAACAATTAAAAGATATAAGATATTAGGAGGAAATTATGAGAAACATCCAAGCGATTTATGAAAAATGGCTCAATAGCAACA
>JAHZFY010000016.1:0-15239 GCA_019421105.1 bacterium | reverse complement strand
TATTTTAAAAAATATGTCTTCTTCACAAATAGAAGATGCGTTTTTTAAAGATATCGAATTTGGTACAGCTGGTATGCGTGGTGTATTAGGCCCTGGTACTAATAGATTAAATGAATTTAGCGTTACCAAAGCCTGTGTAGCTTTTGCTAAATATGTTTTAGCTAAATATGAAAACGCAAAGACGATGGGTATTGTTATTTCTCATGATAATAGACACTATAGTAGAGAATTTACTTTACTAAGTGCAAAAATATTTAATTGTTATGGCATCAAGGCTTATATTTTTGATTCATTAAGACCTACCCCAGAATTATCTTACGCGGTTAGATATATGAAAGCTTGTGGTGGAGTTATGATTACCGCTTCTCATAATCCAAAAGAATATAACGGATATAAGGTTTATGATGAACAAGGGTGTCAATTGGTTCCAGAAAAAATCAAGCCACTTCTTGATATTTTAAATACGATGCCAGATGAAATCGATGTTGAAATTGACACTACTTGTAAAGCAGGTGAGACAATTGTTTTAGGAAAAGATGTTGATGATACTTATGTGGAATTGGTTGAAAATACTTGCTTGAACAAAGATTTAGATAAAAAAGGATTTAAGATTGTTTATACTCCTCAACATGGTACATCTTATGTTAATGCAATGCGCATTTTTAAAGATCTTGGTTATGAGGTATATCCTTTGTTAAGTCAATGCGATCCTGATCCAGATTTTAAAGGAACTCTTTCCCCTAATCCAGAAGAAAAAACGGCATATGTTGAACCAATAAAATACGCTAAAGAAATTGGAGCGCAATTAATATGTATGACTGACCCTGATGGCGATAGAGTTGGTCTAGCGGCTTTAGATGAAAATGGCGAATATGTTTTAATTACAGGCAATCAATCCGCAGCAATGTTAATTGATTATTTATTCTCTATTAGAAAAGAAAGAAACATACTTTCAAAAAATGGTGTCATGTATTCTACAATCGTCTCTTCCTCTTTAGGAAGAAGAATTGCTGAATCATATGGTATAAAAGTTGAAGAATTTTTGACTGGCTTTAAATATATTGGTGAAAGAATTCATCATTATGAAGTCAATGGTGGACCAACATTTGAATTTGGCTATGAAGAATCATATGGATGTTTAATTAAACCATTTGTTAGAGATAAAGACGGTTTACAAGCAATACTTTTATATTGTGAAATGGCCTTATATTACTCAAAACAAAATAAAAACTTGTTAAAGGTTTATGATGAATTACAACAAAAATACGGATACCATCATGATGTCACTTATTCTAAAACATTTTTAGGGGCAACTGGTCAAAAAGAAATGGATGACTTGATGGATGGTTTGCATAAACAATATCCAAATAAAATAGGAGATTATGATGTTGTTAAAGTTGAAGATTATCTAACTTCTAAATCTCATGATTTTATCAATAAAACCGTCATGGATATCAATTTAGATAAGTCTGATGTTGTCAAAATGTTTTTAAATGATGGTTCAACATTGACTGTTAGACCTTCTGGAACTGAACCTAAATGTAAGTTTTATATTGGCGCTATTGGAACAAATAAAAAAGATTCCTCAAATAAAGCTCAAGGAATCTATGAATCATTAATGAAATATTTAAATATCTAATCGTTATTTAAAATTTGAGTTAAAGTCGCAACGATACCTTCATTATTGTTATCTTCACTAGTGATGATGTCTGCGACTTTTTTTAATTCATCACAAGCATTTTTCATAGCCACACCATATTTTGCCCACTGAATCATCTCAATGTCGTTTAAATAATCTCCAAAGCATATAGTATGTTCTTTATCTATTTGATAATACTTACAAATGTGCTGCAAAGCATAGGCTTTAGATGGGACTCCAAAAGAAATATCGGCAAAGCGATTAGCAAACCAATACCTAACTCGTGCAGTAGGATATCTTTTCAAAGCATTATTGATGTGTTCAACATCACATACTTGAGGATGAAAGAAAATAAGAGTCATTGGATCTTTATCTAAAATTTTTTCAATAGGACCAAAAGTAATTTTTCTTTTTATGCCATGTTGCCACATTGCATTTATTAACGCTTTATCTTCATGTTCCATCCAGATTTCGTTATTATCTTCGATAAAAACATTTTCGACTGCATTATGCTTATAAAAATCATTAGTTAAATCAATTGCCCATTCTTTCTTAAATGTATTGCTTAATATAGGAAAATTTTCATCTTTAGGATTATAACAATATATGCCAGAAAAACATACCATCGGTGAATTTAAACCTAATTCATCATAATATGATAGCATTTCATCTGATGGTCTACCTGACGCTAAGACGATTAAATGGCCTTCCTTTGATAGTTTTTTTAATAATTCTTTAGTCTTTGGCAATATTGTTTTATTTTTATCTTCTAATAAGGTTCCGTCCATATCAAAAGCAATCAAAAACTTTTTATTCGACATCTAATAAACCTACCTTTTGTTTAACTCTTTTTAATGTTGCATTAGATACTTCAAATGCTTTTTTAGCACCTTGTCTTAATACTTCGACATAAGTTTTATTTTTAATAATTTCTTCGTATCTATTTTTAAATGGTTCTAATTCTTCACATACAGCATCGGCGACTGCCTTTTTAAAATCACCATAGCGGTGGCAATCTTTAAATTGATTTTCGGCCTCTTCAATAGAGATATTTTTACAGCTAGCATAAATGGTCAATAAATTAGAAATGCCAGGTTTATTTTCTACATCATATTTAATTTCATCGCCCATATCGGTAACCGCGGACATGATTTTTTTCCTAATTGTTTTTAAGTCATCTTTTAAATAGATATCACCTTTTGGATCAGATTTGGACATCTTTTTATTAGGTTCACTTAAAGACATGATCCTAGCACCTACTTTTTGCATGACTGCTTTAGGTAAAACTAAAGTTTCTCCATAACGGTTATTAAAGCGATTAACTAAGTCTCTGGTTAATTCAACGTGTTGAACTTGGTCTTCACCAACTGGAATTGTATCTGCGTCATATAAGACAATATCGCACGCCATTAAAACAGGATAAGCAAACAAGCCAAGACCAATTTTTGCTTGATTCATTTTGCTTGATTTGTCTTTAAATTGCGTCATCCTTGATAACTCACCCATATATAAATAATTTTGAATAATCGCATTTAATTCAGCATGAGAGCTTACAGAACTTTGCAAGAATAACGTTGCTTTGTTTGGATCTAAACCAGCAGCTAAATAATATGCAGCAATATCAATTGAATTTTGTCTTAATACTTCTGGTTCAATGGGCAAAGTTAAAGCATGTAAATCTGCAATAAAAATAAAAGATTCGCCCTCATCTTGCATTTTAGGTAAATGTTTTAATACCCCTAAATAATTTCCTAATGTTAATTGTCCTGTCGGTTTTATGCCTGTTAAAATACGTTTGCTCATAAAAACTCTCACTTTCGTTATTAGTTTAGCCATAAATATTAAATATTTCAATAAAACTTTAACACTAAAAAGTGTTATTTGATATTCCATTTAAAATAAATTAGAATAGTAGCAAGAGGATTTTCTATGATTAAAATTTATACATCACCTAGTTGTTCAAGTTGCCGAAAAGTTAAAAAATGGTTTGAAGAGCAAAAAATACCTTATATTGAAAAAAATATATTTGCTATTTCATTAAATGAAACAGAATTAAAAGATATTTTAAGCAAGAGTGAAAATGGTACAGAAGATATTATTTCTCCAAGATCAAAAATATTAAAAGAAAAAGGTCTTGAATTAGATGACATGACTATTAAAGATTTAATAAGTTTTATAAGAGAAAATCCATCTGTTTTAAAACGCCCTATCATGGTGGATGATAGAAGAATTCAAGTTGGTTATAACGAAGAAGAAATCAGAACATTTATTCCTCACGCAAGAAGAATTGCTGAATGGAATTGTCGTTTAGGGGGATGCGAAAAGTTCCCGTTTTGTGAACATGCTCAAGATAAATTGGGGGACGCAAATGAAGATTAGCGTTTTTGCTAAATACCAAAATGCCCAAAATCTGGTTTCAAAAATCGAAAATGAAGCTATTGAATATGGCTTTTTAATCGATGATAAAAATCCTGATATCATCATTTATTTAGGTGGAGATGGAACATTTTTAAAGGCCATTCAAAATAATATAGATCGTTTAGATGATGTTTATTTTTTAGGCATTAATAATGGTGCCTTAGGATTTTTTTATGATTTTAAAGTTGATGAGATTAAAACGATGTTTGAAATGCTTTCTAATGACTTATTAGAATGTAGATGCATTGATTTATTAGAAGGTATCATAAACACTAATGAAGAGGATTTTCCTTTTTATATTTTTAATGAATTAAGAGTGGCAAATTCCTTTTCATTATTAAAATGCGATGTTTATATCAATGACGAATATTTTGAGACTTTTTCAGGTAATGAATTGGTTATATCTTCTAGCTTTGGTTCAACCGGATTAACAAAATCTATTGGTGGGGCAGTTATCGATTCAAATTTATCTGCAATTCAAATCGTACCAATTGCACCTTTAAATTCCGTGGTTTATTCTACGTTTACTAATCCATTAATTTTAAATAGTGATTCAACTATCACCATCAACAATTTTAAAAATGGTGGTTCTGTCAGTTTTGATTGTATGGGTTTTGAAGATAGTGTAAAAGAAATTAATTTGAAAAAATCTGACTTAAAAGTAAAAGTATTATATAAAAAAGAAAGAAACTTTATTGAAACGATTAAAAGGAGTTTTGTCAAATGAGTTTAGTAATTTTAGCTAGTCAAGATTTAAATGATGGTTTAAAGTTTTGGGCGCCTTATATCGCGCTTGGTTTTATATGCTTAATCGTCATCGTCATTGGTATTATTTTGCTTGTAAATAACAAGAAAAACCCTGCAAAAAGGGCAAAAAAGATTTCAAAAGAAGAAAAATATGAGCAATTTTTATTAGCTTTAGGCGGAAAAGAAAATATTGTTTCTTATTCAATTAAAGGTTCAAGATTAAGCGTATCATTAAAAGATAATTCATTATTTAAAAAAGATGAAATAAAAAATATTGGAATAGATAATGTGATTATTATGTCCAATAAAATTACTTTTGTCTTATCTAGACAATCAATTGAAATGTTTGAAAATTTTAAATTAGATTAATTTGTGTTTTTTAAGATCATTTAATATCTCTTTTATTGGAAAGCCTTTGACGTTTTCAAAGGAACCATCGATGCATTTTACTAAATTGAATTCGCCATCTTGTATTCCATAGGCTCCTGCTTTATCCATCGGGGAGCCTGTTTTTATGTAAGCCTCAATTAATACATCGTCTAAATCATTAAAATAAACATCGCTTCTAACGGTTTTAGATATTTCGATGTCTTTTGTTAAAATCGTATAACTAGATAAAACGACATGGTGATTATTTGATAATGCTTTTAACATTCTTCTAGCATCGTCTTCATCGCATGGTTTATTAAATATTTCACCTTTAAAAATAACGATAGTGTCGCAAGCAATAATAACGTCGTCTTTATACATATTAAAAACAGCGTAAGCTTTTCGTTTGGACAAATCTTGACTTAATTGATGCGGTGGAAGCGCAATACTTCGTTCATCAATGTCTGCAACGACGATCTTAAAATCGTCTATATATTGAGATAGTATTTCTTTTCTTCTTGGAGATTGAGATGCAAGTATAATCATATTACTAGTATAATGTCATAATTAAAGGAATAATCATTGGCTCTCTATTAGTTGCTTGTAAAACTTTTTTAGCCGCGATATTTTTCATCGTTGCTTTTAATTCAGCATAAGATGTTTTTCCTTGTAATAATTTCAATAATGAGTAATTAATTTCTTTTTCAATCTCATCAATAATGCGATGAGTTGACCCATAAACAAAACCACGACATGTCACTTTAGGTGGAACAACTAATTCATTAGTCTTCGTATCAATTCCAATAGTTATCGCAAGCATGCCATCTGAGGCTAATACAATTCTATCTTTAATAACATTTAAAGTTAAACCTGCAATATCATTACCATCGATAAAAGTAACACCGGATGGAACCTTATACCCTAGTTCACATTTATGCCTTGTCAAAGTAAGTGTGTCCCCATTTTCCATGATAAACACATTGTTTTCTTTAATGCCTAATGATTGGGCTAATTGGGCATGGATAGTTAACATGCGATATTCGCCATGCACAGGCATAAAATATTTTGGTTTTAACAATTTCAACATCAATCTTAATTCTTGTTTCGCAGGATGTCCAGATGAGTGAATGTCACTTAAAATTGAGTTAGTGACAACATCTGCTCCGCATTTAGCTAATTGATTGACGACGTTATCAATGGCAACACCATTTCCAGGAATAGCACTGCTTGAAAATACAACTGTGTCACCAGGAATAATTTTAATATCTTTATGTTCGCCGTTTGCAATTCTTGATAAAGCAGCCATTGGTTCTCCCTGTGAACCGGTACACAAAACAACGATTTCAGAATTTTTAAATAGTTTCACGTTACTAACATCAATAACAGTTGAATCAGGTATTTTGATATAACCATAATTTCTTGCTAATTGAACTGCGTTTTCCATTGAACGGCCGACTATGGCGATTTTTCTATTGTTATTTAAAGCACATTCACAAATTTGTTGAATTCTTGAAATATTGCTCGAGAATGTGGAAATAATTAATCTTCCAGGTGCTTTAACAAAGATATCATTAATAGAATCAAAAACATTTCTTTCACTTGGAGTGTAGCCTTCATTTTCAGTATTAGTGGAATCGCTTAATAATAAGTCAACACCTTGGGTACCTAATTCAGCAATTTTATTCAATTGAATATCAGGACCAATAGGAGTTAAATCTATTTTAAAATCACCTGTTGTGACGATTCTTCCTTCAGGAGTATCAACAACGATTCCAAATGAATCTGGGATAGAATGTGTAACTCTAAAAAATGACACTTTAAAATCGTCGACAGGAACGACTGTATTTTCATCATATTCGACAATTTTGACACGATCAATTAATCTAAAATCTTCTAAACGATGTTTGATTAAAGCTGCTGCTAGTCTAGGGGCATAAATAACAGGAATGTTGACATTTTGAATTAAAAAAGGAATACCCCCAATATGGTCTTCATGACCATGAGTAATAAACAATGCTTTAATTTTAGAACGATTGTTTTTTAAATGAGTGTAATCTGGGACTAAATAATCGATACCTGGATATTCATTTCCAGGAAATAAAACACCAGCATCAATAATAATTAAGGTATCATTATTTTCGATACAGTAAGTATTTTTTCCAACTTCGCATAAGCCACCTAAGGCGTAAATAGAAACAGGTGTTGAAATTTTGCTAGGCATAATTTCTCCTTTCACTTATAAAATATGTTTTCAGTTCGAAAACATTATAACACTGAATTAGATAAAATGAATAATATATCTTTAAAGAATAGTCTCGTTTGGTCGCGGACTATTTGGATTAAATGGATCGATTCGATCATAATATAATATTCCGTCTAAATGATCATATTCATGTTGAAGAACAATTGCTAAGTAGCCTTCAGCAGTAATGACTTCTTGTTGATTTGTTAATAGATTAAATGCTTCTATTTTGATTTTGTAGTGGCGGTGCACTAAACCATTGTGTTCATTATCAACAGATAAGCATCCTTCTCCATCTTTTAAAGCGACCATTTTATAAGATGTTTCAATTATTTTTGGATTGACCAAGATATAGTTGATAATTTCTTCTCCACTATCAATATAAACCACAAACATTCTCTTATTAATTCCAATTTGAGGAGCAGCAAGCCCAACGCCACTTCTGATGTTGTGCTTTCTTGCGTATTCTTCATCTTGAGATTTAATTAAATAATCATTCATTGCATATAATATTTCCATATCATTTGAAGATAAAGGAAGTTTAACAGGACTACATTTTTGACGCAATGATGGTTTATTATCTTTAACAATTTTTATTTTCATGGCAATATTTTAACAAAAATTCATTATAATTCAATAATATTGAATATAAGTTTATAATTTGATAAATTAATAATATGGACGATACACTTTTAAATTTAATTTATGACTTAAAACTTATCCTGAAAAACCAAAAATGCATCATCGATTTAAATGAGGTGGAAGAGCTGATGGAAAACAATGATGAAATCAAGCTTTTAGCCTATAAATTAGATATGGCAACTGTCGCTTATTCTGATGCTTTGAAAATCTATGAAAAAGATGAAGATAAAATAAAACCGTTTTATGATGCAATTGTTAAAGCAAACGATGTTTTAAATTCTCATGAATTAGTAAAAGAATACAACATTCTTTATAAAGAAGTAAAAAATATTTCAAAAGATATCAACGAGGTTTTATTTAAACCATTCAATGAAAAAATTCGTTTATAATAGGTGATTAAATGAGAATAATATCAGGAAAATTCCGCTCTAGATTAATAGAATATCCTCAATTTAAGGATAAAGTAAGGCCAACTAAAGATCGAATAAGGGAAGCTGTTTTTAATATCTTAAGAAATGATATTGAAAATAAAGTCGTTTTAGATTTATTCGCTGGATCAGGTGCATATGGGCTTGAAGCGATATCTAATGGATGTAAATACGCCTATTTTGTCGATGAATTTAATGAATCAATCAAGGTTATAAAAAAGAATTTAACAACACTAAAAATCGATAACTATTCTTTGATTTATAAAGATTATAAAGACGCTATTAACGAGTTTAAAAATAATAATATTTTGTTTGATATTGTTTTTGTTGATCCTCCATATAAGATGGATATATATAATGATGTAATTGAATATTTTATTAATAATCAACTCATTTCTAGTTGTGGTATATTTATATTAGAGTGCAATAAAAAATTGAACTTAAGCTATGATGATAAATTTCAAGTCAAGGAATATAAGTATTCTGATACCTTGATTTATATTTTAAGGAGGAAATAATGAAACTAGCAATTTATCCAGGAAGTTTTGATCCTTTGACCAATGGACATCTAGATATATTAAATAGAGCATTAAAAGTTTTTGACAAAGTTATTGTTTTGGTGGCTATTAACCCTTTAAAAAGTTCGCGATTTACAACTGAAGAAAAAATTGAAATGATTAAACAATCCACTAAACATTTAAATGGAGTGGAAGTTACTTGTTATCAAGGCTTAACAGTAGATTATGCAAAAAAAGTAGGCGCCACACATCTTATAAGAGGTTTAAGAGCAGTATCAGATTTTGAATACGAATTTCAATTAGCCGCGGCAAATGCATACGCTAATGAAGATATTGATATGGTCTTTTTCATGGCAAAAGGAAGCACATCTTTTATTTCATCATCTGCTGTTATGCAGTTGTATGATAATGGAGTTGATGTGTCTAATTTAGTCCCGCAACCTGTATATGAATATTTAAAAAAATAACTATTTTTTGATAGACATAATAATTGAAGACATTCTTCCAATCGGATTATTTTTATAAGCCAAAAACAAATTGTCATCTTCTCCAGTATCTAAAGTTGAAACACTAATTTGATCCATTTTTGCACCTAAGCTTAATATCTGCATAATATTGATTAATTTAACATCAACTTTTTTATTTTCAAGTGCTTTCTCATAGCCAAGTTTTTTAATAGTTATAACATCATCTTCATCGATATTATAAAACTCTTTACCTAGACTTGGTCCGATGACAAATTTAAAATTTTTAATATCTAAGCTTTCTTTTGCTAAAACATAATTTATTGATTTTTTACAAATTTCTTTTAATGTTCCAATATATCCAGCATGAATAATACCAATAATTCCGTTTATTGTATCATAAAAAAAGATAGGAACACAATCAGCATGAAATATACCTAATGCAATGTTGGAAAGGTTTGTGTATAATGCATCAGCTTCTACACCTGTTTCAAAGCAAACTTCCCCTCTGCCTAAGTCATCTAAAGTGACTTTTTTAATGACATCGCTATGGCTTTGATGAACGTAAATTAGATGTTTTGAATCGATATTTAATTCTTTTAAAATTTTTTTGCGATTGTTTTTAACATCTATTGAATCATTTCCAATTTGGAAAGCAGTATTGCCTAAAGAAACTGTCGTAGTTAAAGCAATTACATTGTCAGCTATTTCGTATTTAATAAAGTCCATATATACCTCTTTAATAAAAAAGGCGTGATGACACACGCCTATAATATTTAATTATTTAAAATTATTTATCACCAGCAAATACACCAGTATGATTCCAACAATCAATAAGTGTTCTTGCTAATGCATATGAGGATGTTGCGCCATCTTTACCATCAAAGTTAAAGATGATGTCGTTAATACCATATGGAGGTTGTTCTGGATTGTTGAAGTCAATCATGAATGTAGTAGGGGTTTGGAATGATTCAACTTCACCAATCGAATTGACTAATTTAGCATAATCAGATGATTCGCCACCCATATATGCATAATATGGTCTATCTTCAACTGCAGTAACAGCGTTTTCAAAGAATCCAGCATGATTCATCCAAAGGTATTTTGTGAATGTGGTTTCTGTACCAATTAATTCATCTTCAGTTATTTCATCAATGAAGATAGTATACATTTTAAAATCTTTTGAAACGTTATCGGCAGGTTTGAATTCGCTTGTGTTCCAGTTTTTTTGTAATGTTTCAAAACCAGGTTGGACAGTTTCACATCCTGCACAGCTTTTTTGAACAAAACTGACAAAGAATTGGTCACCATATTTGTTTATATCAGCTTCACTAGCTTTGTCATCTTCTCTTTCTTGAATGTATGTTAACAAATCATCAGCTTCACTTTTTTTGTTTTGTGCACCTTCCATAGATTTTTGAAATCCTTTGTAGAAGTTTTCTGATGCATTGCCAGAATCGAACCAACCTTTAACTCCATTTACCATATATGGAATTGAAAAGATAATAGCGAAAATTCCACCGACAATTAATAATGGTTGAACCCACGCTGTATCTCTAATCCAACGGCCAATTTTTGCAAAGAATCCGCCAATAGCTCTTAGTACTTTCATTAATTTTTCCTCCTATATATACATATAGCGTTTTAATCTTATCATTATAAAAAAATCTTTTCAATAATAAATTATTTAATCATTGTCTTTTTTAAATCATAGCATAAAATATATACTTGATGAACAAAGGTTGTATTTCTAGATTTAAAAAATGCGTATTCAACTATTTTTTTGATCATCCTAGACTAAAAGTTGTTGTTGAATATTTTTATTCCTTAATTGTGTGCACTGTAAGTGCGGCTATTTTCGCATTCGGCTTTGCTGTATTTGCAAAAGGTAGAATATATGATGGTATAGAAACTATTTCAATTATTACTGGTGGAGCTTCTGGTATTTCACAAAGTATCAGATTCATAATTCAACTTTTCGTCGGTCCTGAATCTGAATTCTTACATGGCATTTTAATCGAAGCAATCTTTTATAGCGTTACTAATATTCCTTTGATTATTTTTGCTTTCAAAAAGATAGGTGTTAGATTTGCCTTATTTACATGTATAAATGTCGTTTTATCATCTTTGATGATGCCTTATTTTAATAGTAGTCCAATTTTCGAACAAATCGCTACTCATAACATGATATTTGAACAACCTTTAGTAAGAGCATTGTTCGCAGGCTTTTGTACTGGTTTATCAGCTGCGATTGCTTTCAAAGGATATTTTTCTACTGGTGGAGTTGATATCATTGGCTATTATTTATCATTAAAAAAATCTGCCAATACTGGAAAATATTCAGGTATTTTAAATGTTGTTAACATTATTATTTATACCATTTTATTCTTGATAAATATTTTTGCATTCAAAGAACATTATTCAAATGATTCTGCATGGGTAGACGCTATCATTTCTTTAATGTATGGTTTTGTTTATTTAGCAGTTGTTATCATAGTTGTTGATTTAATAAATGTTAGAAATAAAAAAGTTCAATTGCAAATTGTTACTAATCACATGCATTTAAGCGATGTGCTAATCGCTAACTTTCCACATAGCGTTACTATTTCAAAAGCTATTGGTGGTTATTCACATCAAGAAAAATTTATTATGACTATGGTTGTTTCTTCTTTTGAAGTTAAAAAAGTCGTAAAAGTTGTTAAACTTGCAGATCCTAATGCCTTTGTTGAAGTAGCGGCATTACAGCAAGTTTATGGCAAGTTTTTTATCAATCCAATAAAATAGATGAAATTTTATTTTAGATAGTTTATTATTTTTTTGCTGGAGGAATACCCAAGCGGTTGAAGGGGTCAGTTTCGAAAACTGATAGAGGGTGCAAGCCCTGCAAGGGTTCGAATCCCTTTTCCTCCGCCATTTAGGATGCATGAAAATAAGTGAAATTTATAAATATTTTGATGAAATTGGTTGTTTAACATTTTCAACAGTTGATAAAAACGGACAGCCACAAACAAGAATCGCTCATTTAAGAGGATTTGATGACGATGGAATTTACTTTATGACCATGGATACCAAATCCTTTTATGAAGAATTAAAATTAAACAAAAAAGTGGCGATTTGTGGGCTAAATGCTAAACCTTTCGTAAATCATAATGATGAAGGATTTCCAATTTTTGACGATGGATACTTCATAAGATTAACAGGTAAAGTAGAAGAAATCCCTATTCAAAAAATAATTAAAAAAAATAATCCGATTTTTGATTTATGTGTAAATGATAAAAAAGCATATCCATCAATGGTAGTGTTTTGTATAACATCTGGATATGGAGAAATATTTGATTATGACTTTGAAAAGATAAAAAAAGATCATAAATTAGATCGAATTTATTTCTCGTTTAATGGAGCCTCTATTGTAAAAAAAGGTTTTAAAATTAATAAACATAAATGTATCAAATGTGGTTCTTGTGTTAAAGTTTGTAGTTTTGATGCAATAAAAAAAGATGAAAATGGCTATTATGTCGACGATGCAAGGTGCGATGAATGTGGCAATTGTTTACATGCTTGTAAATTTGACGCAATTTCATCGATGAAGTAAATAACTCATGCTTTAAAATATATTATTTATATGTAAAATAATATTGTATGGATTTTAACTTTGTTTTAAATTACATTTTAAATACTTATAGCGATATAACTTGGTGGGATTTTAGTAATTCCACATTTATTTCTTTGTTCATTGTTTTTTTAGCGGTAATCTTTATAACTGGATTATTGATTACTACTTTTGTAATTTTAAATACGAGAGAACAAAAATATTTTTCTAAAGTCAAAGAAGAATCTAATGCACTTAGAATCTATTGTATTGATGTTAAAAATAATTATGTTTCATACTTTAAAAGAAGTGATATTTCTAACAAAACATCAATGACATTTGATAACTTTTATAATTTGTTTCATGAAAATGACATGCGCAAAGTAAAAAACTGGATATTGTCTATTTTATCTAATGATGTCAATGTTTCTCCATATTTAGAGGTTGATGTAATTTCTAAAAGTGGACACAAACCATTATTTGCTTTAATTAGATTAGTGGCTTTCAATCCTGAAAACGCTGTAATTTATATTGAGATGCAGGTTTTAAAGTTTTTAACACCTAAAAACGATGATAAAAAACATCGTAAAATCAATCAAGGAAGTGGTCTAACTACACTTGGTGCATTAAAAAATGTTATCGATCATTATAAATCAACGAAAGGGTATACATTTTCGATAAGATTTACATATGTTAATCAATTGGCATTTTCAGAAACTGAAGAAGAAAGATTAATGGTTTTAAAAATAAAGGACAAAATTTACCCTTTTGTTTCTTTTAAGGACAAGTTTAGATATTTAGTTGAAATAAATGATCACGAATTGTTAATGAGCGATTTAAAAATCGATTCAAGAAATAAAGCATACCAACTAGCAATGTCTATATCTAGTGTCGTCCATAAGGAGATGCTTTTAAACGGATATGAAAAATATATTAAATTGAGCATTGGTATCATTGAAAATAAATTATTTTATAAATCATTTGACGATATTTTGAAGCACGCTCAAGAGACATCATTTATCACATCTCAAGAAGGTACAAACAATCATATTTCATTTTATGAAAAAACTTTTAATTTAGAATTAGCGGAAGATAAAAATAAAGATGTTATCGATTCTTTAATCAAAGAAAATAAAATGAAATATTTATTTAGGCCTATTGTAAATGTTAAAGAAAAAAAGGTTCTTGGATATACATTATCAGTAAAGACATATGGCAATGCCTTTACATCCTATAATGAAATGATTAGATACGCTCATTCATGTAATAAAGCTAGCGAATTATTTGCTTCCGTTGCAAAAAGTGTCATTCCACGATTTGCAGATCAGGCTCCTAAATCAAAAATGCCGTTATTTTATCCAGTTTCTATTTTAGATTTTGCTAATATTGAAAAGATATTACCTCAAATAATAAGGATTGAGAAAATTAAATTAGTTCTTGTGTTTGATGAACATGAAATATCGCAAAATGCTTCTCACATTAAAGAGTTAAAAATACTTGGATATGACTTATGTTTGATGCTTATGGATAAAAATTTATTACTGGATGTTAGTTTTTATAAAATTTTTGATTATTTTATTGCTGGAACATCCATGACAGGAGAATTAAAACGCAACACCAATATCCAAATTGCCTTACGAACTTTAATTGAGTCATTATTGAAATATAAAAAACCTATCATTGCAACTGGTTTAGAAGGAATGACATCAGTGGAATTGATGGTTAAATCTGGTGTTAATTATGTATCAAGTGAAGCAATATCACCTTCAAACGAAATGGTTTTACCAGTTTCTAGTAAAAAACTTGATAAACTTGCTGAATTTATATAATAAAAGTAATATTATTATTAATTGTGTTTAAGGAGTATCAATATGAAAAATACCGCTATTAAAAATGATGCTATTACCTCAAGAGATGTCGATTTTGCTCAATGGTATACTGATGTGTGCTTAAAAGCAGAGTTGATGGATTATTCATCTGTTAAAGGTTTTATTATTTATCGACCATATGGTTATGCTATTTGGGAACAAATCCAAAATTATTTAAATGATCGTTTTAAAAAGACAGGTCATGAAAATGTTTATATGCCAACAGTTATTCCTGAATCTTTATTGAATAAAGAAAAAGAACACGTTGAAGGATTTGCACCTGGAACATTAATTGCCACTATTGGTGGAAAAAAT
>JAHZFY010000015.1:3482-19032 GCA_019421105.1 bacterium | reverse complement strand
CCATAGAGCAAGCATTTTTAAATTCCACTATTTTAGTGTCAAGATTATACGAGTAATCTTTAGTTAATAAATTAGGTGTTTCATCTAATTCAATATTAAATTGATGTTTCTTTTTATATGAAGACGAAATATGGATTGTTTGTTTATAGACAATATCTTTAATTGAAGTAGCGACAATAAATTCATAATCACCATCAAAAATACAATATTTATCTAAGTCCTTATCATAAATTTTTAAATCTTCTGTTTTAATGATTATGTCTATATTTTTTTCTTCATCTTGTCTTAAACTAACTTTTTTATATCCTTTTAATTCCATGTATGGATAATAAGATTTAACATAGATTTGAATTACTTCTTTTCCAGGATAATCACCAATATTTTTGATATCTAAATTGATATTGACTTCATTATCGCTTTGTTTGATATTTATATTGTTAATTTTAAATTTTGTATAACTTAATCCATGACCAAAACAAAACATAGGTTCGTGATTAAAATATAAAAAATCTCGATAGCCAATCAATGTTTTTTCCTTATAATAAGTAATCAAATCATTATTTTTTGGAATAAATTGATTCGAATATAGTTTTATTTCATCTTCAACAAATGTTTGGGCTAGTTTTCCAGATGGAGAAACAACACCAAATATGATGTTTTTTAATGCCTCATACACTCCTTCTCCACCTAAACCTATATAAACAATTGAATTTATTTTATTAAAACATGGAATATTAATTGGATTTCCAGTAGCGATTAATAGGATTAATTTTTCATTATCAACACTTAATTTTTCAATGACATTTATAACCTCATTTGATAATTTTAATGAGCCTAAATCCTTGCCTTCTGTTTCGATGTTATCCGAAAGAGAAATAAAAGCAAGTGTAGGTATCGATTTATCAAGTGCATCCAACTCTTTAAATAATTTATCGTTATTCTTTTTATCTTTAAAATCGTATCCTTGATAATATTCATAACCAATTGAAGAATCGCTGAGTGATTTTAAAAAACTAGTCGCGGTTTTTGTGTTGATTAAACTTGAACCAGCACCTTGTATTTTTGCTATTTTAGCAATTGGTCCAACCACATTGATTCTTTGATTATGAAGAGGTAATAAATTATTCTCATTTTTTAATAAAACGATAGAATCTAAAGCCGCTTTAACAGCTAATAAATGATTATCGTTAATAACTTCTTTTTTATCTAACGATGGTCTATTTGCTTTTTTTAATGCAAAATTTAAAATGCGCATGACATTAGGCTTAAAATCATTTTCTTCAATCAAATTATTTTTAAAAGCATTAAAAACATAATTATCAAAACCGTTTACATGTGGCATTTGAATATCGCTACCCACTTTAATGGTGTTTAATATATCGTGTGTGCCACCCCAATCAGAAATGATTAGTCCATCAAAATTAAAATCTTGACGTAGAATTTTTTTGATCAATAATTTGTTTTCGCCAACGTGGACTCCGTTAACTTTATTATATGAAAACATAATAGAATCTACCTTTGATTCTCTAATTGCGATTTCAAAAGGTTTTAAATATAAATTCCTTAATGTTTCTTCATCGATGATTTCATCGATGACCATTCTATTTAGCTCCATGTTATTTAATGCATAATGTTTGATACAAGAAGCCACTCCTAATGAAGTCATGCCATTGATATAAGCGCTAGCTAAATAGCCTGCTAAAATTGGATCTTCACTAAAATATTCAAAATTTCTTCCACCAAAAGGGTGTCTTTTTAAATTAACACCAGGTCCTAAAACAATATCTATATCATTAATAATTGCTTCTTTAGCAATTCCTTGACCAATTTCATAGACTAATTCATCCTTAAAACTACAAGCTAATAACGACGAACAACGAAAACAAGTAGCAATGAACGATTTTCCATACCCTTTTGCTTTTCTTATTCCATGTGGCCCATCAGACATTGTAATAGATGGTATATTATACTTTTTAAAATGCTTACTTTTCCAAAAAGTCTCACCATTTAGTAGTGAGATTTTTTCTTTAATCGTCAATAAATCATAAACATCTATATTATTTTTTAACTTTGACATCGGTTTTTGGTTGGACATTTCGTCGAATCTGTTTCCATTTAGGCTTACTTAAAGCACCAAGCGTGATGCCAATAGCCCAAAGTATCATGAAAAATGAAGATAAGAAAATTCCGGTATAAAGACCTTTAAACGATTTGAGTCCAAGATGTTTTTTACTAAACACCAACGCTAACCATGTTTGGAAAGTATAAACGACAACAAACGCACCTAAAATATAACCGATCAATATTCCTGTTTCCCATAAAAACATCAATGAATAATCTGCAGTCATTGGATGTGGTAAAAATGGATGGAAAGCATTGACAAGATGAGAAATAATTAAAAATGCATAATAAAGTGGGAACCAAAGACAACATAAGACGCCAACAGGAATGAAAAATAATTGCATGAATAAATCAATGTAGGTAAATTTAAATTTCTTAAAAAATTGTCCAACAAATTTAAATCCTTTAGCAAAGAAAAGTCGATTTAATCCACAACCCATTCTTTTTAAACGATTCATGTTGTCAACAAATGTCGAAGGTTCGTCTTCTAAAACAACTGCATCAGCAACAAAATGAACTTTATGACCATCGATCATTCTATTTAATGTATATTCAGCATCTTCAGATAAGCCCATAGCGTCCCATCCTTTTTCTTTATATACATCAAAAGAAACCATCATCCCCGCTCCTGTTAACATGGATGACATACCAACTCTTTCTCTAAAATTGGATGGTATTCTTGAATCTCTTACATAGTAAGTTGCAGAAACTTTTGTCCAAACATTTTGATTTGCGTTTTTGCTCCATTCAAAAGGTCTTGCAATTTTAACACCAGCATTTAATGCATCGTTCATTTTTTCAATGTAATCAGGTTTACAGTGGTTATCAGCATCAAATCTAATGAATGCATCGTAGTGACCATGCTTTTCAACAATTGTATCAAGTAAAAACTTTAATGGATAAGCCACTCTCATATGAGATGGTGTTAAATCATCATATTTATATGCAATAGCGCCAGCCTTGATTGCTTCTTCATAAGTGTTATCAGTGCAGTTATGTGCACACACAAAAACATCATATAATTCTTTTGGGTATGTTTGTTCATTCAATAATTTATGAACGGTTTCAGCAATAACACTTCCTTCGTTTCTGCCACATATTACAATGGCAAACTTTTTCTTTACTTCGCTTTTAGGAAAATGCTTTGGTTTTAACCATATGAAAAAGATATAAATTAATTGAAACAAAAACCCAACGGTTGTTATAGCAATACATATATAATTGATTATATATAATACTTGAAATAGTGTTTCCATAAACCTTAATCATTATACTGCATTCATAATGTTTAGTAAATATACAAATTCTTTTCTAAAATTGCTATTAATGTAAACGCTAAGCAAACACTTTATTTTTTAAATACTATCTCGCTTTTGTCTAATAACTTGATATCGAGTCGATCAATCATTTCAAAAAATTCTTCAAAAGGACCTAAATATAAATCTTTTGGAGAATGAGCATCTATCCCTAAAACAATTTTTGCCCCTAATTTTTTGGCTAGTTTCCAAAATTCGATATTTGGATATTCTGCCTGGCTAACATCTTTTCCAAAATAATATCCACCAACTCTGCTTCTTCCCATATTTATTTCTAGTGGCATATCATTTTTAATAGCGGTTTGAATAATTTTTGTCGAACAAATTAAGCATTGTTCATCCCAAACTTTTTTATAAACCATAAAAATATCAGGGTGAGCTAAATATGTAAACAATCCACTATTCATAGCAGCGATAACATCATCAGTGTATTTATTTAATGCATAACTAGAATCAGATAAGCGATTGTAATATTTTATTTCCCCGTCTTCAAAATAAGCATGTTGTCCTAAAATTAAATAATCAACAACATTATTATCTAATAAACTCTTATAATACTTTGTAAATGATTCGTTTAGCCATTCGCACTCAAAACCAGAATATATATCAACTTGTCCATAATATTTATCTTTTAAAGTTTTAATCGATTGTATGTATTCATCTAATAACTCATAGTTACCACGAGTTCCTTTTTGAACATAGTTAGGCAAAAAAACATGATCAGTAAAACCAATAGTTTTATAACCATGTTCAATAGCTTGCAAAATATAATTTTCGTCAGGCTCCATAGATGCATGTCCACATCTAAATGTGTGTGTATGAAAGCAATAATCGATTCGTTCCATATATTTATATTATATCAATCTAAATAAAATAAAAAGAAAACCGAGGACACCTCGGTAATCTTTTAATTTTTAATGATCAATTAAGCAACCTTCTTAAAGGTAGCGTAAATTGTTTCATAATCTTCAGTTTCGCCTTCTAAATCCGCTGTTTCATTATCTTTTAATGTCAATGTTACATCAGGACAATAAGTAAAACTTGGAATGGAAATAGTAATTTTAGATTTTAAATCACCAGTATAAGTGCCTTCAAAGGTGCTGGTACCAACATGTAAGATAGCAATACCGCCTTCTTTAATTTCATATTTCCATTTAACTGTTAAAACAGCATTACCTTCCCAGCTGCCTAATAATGATGCTTCTTCTTTTTTAACAGAGAATTCACAATCAAGAGTATATTCTCCATCATCATATACACCAGTTAAAGTTTGATTAAGACTATTAAATTTTAAATTCAATGTAGCGCCTGATCCAGTTATTGTGATAACAACATTTGTGCCATCGAAAGTAAATGTGATAGGTGTGTCATTATATGTGCCAGTATAATCAGCATTTAAAACTAAAACATTATTATCATTTAATCCAACTGTACCAACATATGTATTAACAATAGGTGTTACATCAACAGGTGGTTCTTTTTCATTTAATATGTTGCCATTAATTATATATGTTTCATCACCAACAGTAATTTCTCCGCCATCAATTAATTCACCACTTAAATCTAAATATGTAGATAAACTTCCGTTTTTAACAATGAAGTTTTCATGGCTAAATTGATAAATCATCAAAGTCTTGTCTTCAGTGTAGAATTTATTGACAAAAGTGCCATCCATGCAAAATAAGTTTTCGCCATCATTTCTTAATAACACTTTTTTGCTTGCATTAAATTTATAAGTACCACTAATGCCACCCATTACATTAATTTCTAATGTAGAACCATAAGCAAGATAACCGCCAGTTGCATAAGGATTTTCTTGACCTACTTTATAATTTTGTAATGAACCATCAGAATTAATTGTCAAATCAAATTTTTCTCCATGATATGTACCAATAAATTGTTTATTAGAATAATCATAAACACCATCGAAAGCTGTTAATTTTTTATGATATTCATAACCTTCATATGGATCGATTAATGTAAACTCTATGACACCATTTGATATAGTAGCTTCAACTTCATCAAAATCACCAACAGTTAATAAAATATTGCCGTTTTCTCCATTTTTATATGTGACACTTATCAATGAAAAACCATCATTAACATAACCGCCACCTTTGCCATCTAAGTATAAAACATATTCTTCATCACTTGCTTTATAATAACCAAATTCTTGACTTGCTTTATGATATTCATAAATATAAGAACTATCATTAACATCAGGGAAAGTTAATTTACCATCCTTTAAAGCTGCGACACTATTTTCATAATTTTGAATGTCAAAAACAACATATTCTCCATTAGTCCAATATGTACCCTTAGCACTGCTATGATCATAGTAAAGCCATGTTAAAGAGCCATCTAAACCAAAATACATTTGTGGATTGTATTCAGTTAAACCTAAATGCCAACCAGCAATATTATTTGCATCATACCAAATATTATATAATTCAATATCAGCATTTAAAGGTGCATACCATCTAAATGCATAGTCATTATTTTTATCATAGCTTGTATGAATCAATAAATGATTTTCATAAGTGGCATTTGTTTTGACATTTTGATTAAAAGTCCCAAGATTGATTTCAATGTTTTCTACTTCTTCACCACCATTATTTGCGTGAATCTTAACATTGCCTTTGTTATTAAAACTATAATCTGATTTTAAAGTTGGTAATTCTCCATCTTTCAAATTAAAGCCTTTATCAAAACCAACACTAGTTAATGAATCAACTTTTAAATTTGCAACTTCAGTTGTATCAATATCGTTTTTATTAACACCTTGCAAGTTAATATTAGTGGCGATATTACCATATTCAATAGAACCAAGAATGTTCATCTCGCGTTCAAATCCATCAGCTTGGATATTTCCGCATATATCACCAACATAACTATCAGTTGCACTATCGTTTGCCTTAATAGCGTCTACATCTACAATGTTAAATAAATAAGCATTTTCATAATATGGAGAAGCTACTATTCCGCCACTCCAAGATGTACCCATAAAAGAGGCTGTTGTTTCAATTGTTGTAATATCAACAACACTATTTACAACAGATGTATAGTATGATGCGGTACCAATCACACCACCGGCTATATTAGAACCAACAATTTTTTCTCCACTTGCATAGGAAGAATGAATAGCAAAAATTGAAGCTCCAAGTATTCCTCCAGCTGAGCCAATATAATCCCCATAGCTTTCAACATTGGCATTGGAAGAAGAAGCTACAAAATCAACATAATAACTTTCGTTAGCTAAAGAAGAACCAACCAAACCACCAGCGTATGTTGTAGTTCCGGTATTGGCCTTGTTATCATTTAAAATAATTTGGCCTTCAGTATGACAATTTTCGATATATAAGTTATTAGCATATCCAGCAATTAAACCAGCGTGTGCTTCGTCAGAATTTAATGTTTGAATATTTATGTCTCCTGATACTGTTAAATTTTTAATAAATCCAGTAACAAAACCAAATAGACCAAAAACTTCTTTTTCTATAGATTTTGAAGAACTAATTTTTAATCCGCTAATTTTATGCCCATTACCATCAAAATGAACATTTGCAAATGTCTCCATTGTTCCATACGGAGTCCATTCTTGACCTTTTAGATCAATATCGTTATTAAGTTTGACATAAGCAATATTTTCAACATCACAAATTTTATCGCTGATTTCAAATAAATGCTTAGCAGTTTGAATTAAATATGGATTTTCTTTACTGCCATCGCCAGTTAATTCTATATCAGGTTCAGTCGTAGTTGATGAAGATGTATCGCTAGATTCTGAACTAGATGAACTTGTATCGCTATTTATTGAACTAGAAGAATTGTTAGGAGCGCAAGCAGATAACAAGCCAATAAGAGTTAATACAGCAAGGAATGAAGTATTTTTAATTTTCATTTTTTTACCTCCTTAAATAAATACTATAATTATATAGAAAAATACAAAAAAATTAAATATATTTTTTATTCGTGTTAAAATTCTCATATGGACAAAATAATCAATATCAATCAATGGGAAAGAAAAGAATACTATAATCATTACCTTTTTAATACCCCATGCACATATTCTATAACTACTAAAATTGACATAACAAATTTAATAAATAATAATTTGAAACTTTATCCTGCACTTATTTATTGTCTAATAAAGACAATTAATAAATTTGATGAATTTAAAACTTCATATGAAGATGAAGAACATGTAATTATATTTGATAAGATCTTACCAAGTTACACAATTTTTAATAAAAAATCTAAAACTTTTTCCTGCATCTATTCTCAATATAAGGATAGCTATGTTGATTTTTTATATGAGTATGAAAAGGACACAACCGCTTTTAATGAAAGCAATAAGTTATTTCCACAACAAAATATGCCTAAAAATACAATTTCTATTTCTATGATTCCTTGGATAGAGATTGATGGTTTTAACTTGAATTTAAAAAAAGATTCAAAATACCTTTTGCCAATTTTTACACTTGGTAAATATTTTAAAAATCGTGATAAATATTTGATATCTTTATCAATACAAGTCCATCATGCAGTGTGCGATGGATATCATGTTGGTGAATTTATCAAGCAACTTCAAAACAATATAAAAAATATAAAATAAAAAGGCACTATTTTGTGCCTTTCATATTATTTCTTTAGATAATAAACACCGATATCATCAACCTGAGCGCCAATATTATAGGTACCTGGCATCTCAAAACCAAAATTGGTTCCGCCTATCGCTAAATCAGTATACTCAGTATCTGTTAGATAACCCTTGGATTTAGCATCATTAAATGCGGTTTGTATAATACTTAATATATCAGCTCTAGCGGTAGCGTCTTCTCCAACATTTGGAATATTACCATAAGTTTTGTTTAAATAACTGCTAGAAGCCATCGAATAAATTAACGTATCCGTTCCTTTATCGTGTGCTGAATATACATTTGAAGGTTTTCCAGCTTGCCTATTATCCCACAAAGGTATTCCAAACCATATATATTTACCATAGCCTTTACTATCCTTATTTCTATTTTGGATTGTAATGAACCAAACCATTTGAGCTGCATGAACACTTGGATTGGCATTTTCACCCATGACGTCTTCAAATTTAGTAATTTTGTAGTTTGCTTCCACTACTAAAGACTCTAAATCTTTAATAAAAACTAATTCATCGGCATTATTTCCAAATGATTGTTCCATTAATAAATGTACCCATGGATCACCAGGAACACGATCTTGAGTGTATTCAACTTGACAGTTACTTTCAAAATACATTGACCCATCAATTGAATTTAATCTTAAAATCTTTGCAGGAGTTTCTTCACCATGAACCAATTTTCCATTTGAAACAATTTCATTAACTAAACCATCTTGAGTCTTATTTAACTCATAACCATCAATCATGATATCAAAATTTGATGACCATTGAGCCATGCCCCAAATTGGCTGTTCATTATAACCTTCAAATAATGTTATCTTTTCACTATGATGAGGTGGCTCACCTGGACCATAGAAAGCTTTAGATACTCTTAAACCCTGTTTAAAATTAAGATCGTTATATAAGGCCTCATATCCAATTTCTGCATATTGTTTGGATTTAGGTGTACCATTGCAATCTTCAATTGTTAATTTTTCTGAAGTTGTTGGATTTGATGTTGTTGATTCTTGATTAGTTGTACTAGTTGAATCACTACTAGAAGATGTTTTTTCAGTATTCATACACGCTGTTAACATAGCCATAATAGCTAAAAATAATATTGCTTTACTTGCTTTCATATCTTTAGTTTAATTGTTATAACTATTTAAGCAATCGATAAATCATTTTGACATTATTTTGACCGATTTATGATTATATTTTGAGTATTAAATTACATTCACAAGAAGACTAATCAAAAAAGTAATCATCAACATTTCAAATTAAAAAATAATATATAATATTATTAATATCAAGGAGAATAACAATGAAAAAAATTAGTTTATTGCTTTGCACAGGTTTAATCTCATTAATCAGTTGTTCAAACCCAAATAACACTTCTTCCACTACAACAAGTAGTGAAGATGAAACGACAACTAGTGAAATTGAACAAACACCAAAAGAGAAATACAAACTAAAAAGAGAGAATTCTTATTTAGCAGATAGTAATTTTAATAATGGTTTCACTTTAATCTCACCAAAATCAACCGATCAACACCTTGAGAAAGTGATTGACTATAATGGTGAAGCCGATAAGGATTATAATGGCGACGATGGAAGTTTATCTACTTATTGGACTATGTGTCAATGGTGGACTCCATATAATTTTAAAGATGCTGAGTATACTAAAATAAATGGCGTTCATCACTATGAAAACGAATCTAGAATGTTAGAAGTTGATCCAAAACAAGGAAGCATAACAATGGAATTAGATTCCTATGTTGAATATCAAAAAAGATTCGGCGGTCCTTTACCAGGAAATGAACCATGGGCACATTTTTTAATACAACAACAATTTCCTAATTCTCTTCAATTTAACCCATCTACAATTGACAATTTGCATGTTAGTTTTGATATAAAAGTAAATGAAGCGATTTATAAAGGCGCTAATGAAACACCATATGGAAAAGAATGCGCACAACTATTACTTTACTTAAGACTAACCAATAAGGTTCCAAGCGATTCTGACCCAAATGAGGTAGGTAAGCCTGGACAATCAATGTGGTTTGGAATACCAATTTTTGATTCTAGATATGATTCTGTTCCTGAATATAAAGCTAATGACGAAGGCTTTGAAGGAGCGACAAATTCTATGATCTATTCAATTGCAAGCGCAAGTTATATGGGACCAAAATTTGAAATTGGCAAACAATACACTATTGATATAGACGTAATGGAGAGTTTAAAACAAGCCTTCATATATGGTGTGACAAATGATTATATGCCAAATTGCAAATGGGAAAACTTAACTTGTTACTATATGAACTTTGGTTGGGAGTTACCAGGTGAATATAAAGTAAGTTCAACATTAAAAAATTTAGATATCTACGTTGAAAAATAAAAAGCCATAAAATGGCTTTTTTTAATCTCCAATATCTTTTTCAAAACAATAATAAGAGAGTTTAAACCATCGCTCCAAAGGCGTATTCATATCTTCTTTATAATAAGCATTACCGTAAAAAATTGCAGGAATAACACCTATACTTGCTAATCCTAAAATATAGAATATGATCCATTTGATGAAACTGTATAAGAATAATCTACTAATTTTTATGCTCGATAAATCATCATTTTTTAACCTAAAACGCCCTAATAAATGGCCAGGAGTAACACCTATTCCACCAATAAAGCATCCAAATAAGCAAAAAATAAATGATGCAATTAGATAGTCAATAATAATTATCAAATAATCTTTTTTTAAAAGACTATCTTGCAAATTTGGAATGATTTCCCTCAATTCAATCACTCTTTCATCTTTTAAGAATAAATCTATTTGTTCTTTAGTCGCATCTTCATTTAAATGCCTGTTTGAAGATGAATCATAATAATATAGACCATATTCATCTTGTAACTTCATATATTCTTCATTTAAAATTATATAATCTTGCTTAATGATGTTATAATCAGTTGCGTTTTTAATAATCGGAGAAACTAAAATAAAATCCAAAGCGATAGCCAAAAACACTACCACAATTAGGTCAATAAAAGAGACGAAAAGCCTCTTTGATAATTTTGGGTGAACAGTACTTAATTGATTGATTTTCATAATATTGCTAGTTTTGTGTCTTTATCAAAAATATGAATGGATTCTAAATCAAAATTGATATAGATTTTTTGTTCTGCATTGAGGATTAATTTTGCAGGTGCATCAACTTGAATATTATCATCTCCGATGGATGAATGAATAATTTGATTTTTGCCTAGCAACTCAACAACACCAACATTACATTCAATTGAATCTTTTGTCGGCTTGATACTAACATTTATGTCCTCAGGTCTTATTCCTAAGATAACATTATGTTTTCCTTTTAAAGCAACTTTAAGATTAGAGATTACATTTTTTAAATTTAATACTTCTTCACAGTTTTCAACATCAATAGGAGTAAAGTCTTTTTTTGAAGAATATTTTTCATTGATTTTGTTTATTTTTGTAATTAAAGCATCTAATTCAGATTCGTTATCTTTAATTTGTTCTTCGTAAAAACTTTGATGTTTTTCAACAATTGTTTTATTTAATTGAATTTTAAAATCGTTTTTTAAGGTCAAAACACCATTATCATATAAACAATCAATAAAATTCATGCTTGGGCTACCCATGAATGATGCCACGAATAAATTTTTAGGATTGTTATATATTTCTCTAGGTGTTCCGATTTGTTGAATGCGACCTTTATTCATAACAACGATTCTATCCGCCATAGTCATGGCTTCAGTTTGGTCGTGAGTAACATAGATGATAATGGAACCAATTCTTTTGTGCAAATTGATAATTTCAGATCTCATTTGAACTCTTAATTTAGCATCTAGGTTTGATAAAGGTTCATCCATTAAAAACACTTTAGCATGACGAACAATTGCTCTACCTAAAGCGACACGTTGACATTGACCACCACTTAAAGCTTTTGGCTTTCTATTTAAATACTCCGAAATGCCTAATATTTCAGCAGCCTCTAAAACCCTTTTATTAATTTCTTCTTTTGCAAGTTTTCTATTTTTTAATCCAAATGCCATGTTTTCATAAACAGTCATATGTGGATATAAAGCATAGTTTTGGAAAACCATCGCGATATCTCTATTTTTAGCTAAAATATCATTTGATAATTTATCATCAATATAAAGTTCTCCTTCGCTAATTTCTTCTAAACCTGCAATCATTCTTAAAGTTGTGGATTTACCGCATCCAGAAGGACCAACAAATACAACAAATTCACCTTCTTTGATATCTAAATTAAAATCAAAGACTGCTTGGACATTATTATCGTATATCTTATTAACATTAATTAGTTTTACTTCAGCCATATTTGCACCTCAATTATTTATAATTAGCAATTAATGCAAAGTTTGAAATTTCTATGCCGCAATCATATGTACCTGGAATTTCAAACCCAATATTCATTGATTGGAAAGTCAAATCATCGATTGTAGAATTAGTAAAATGTCCTAAATCTCTTGCCATTAATAATGCTCTTCCAATATAAGGTTTAATATCAATATTGATACTTTCTTTTTGATTTAACTTAACACCATTTGGTAAATAATCATATGACGGCATACCATAAATAAATTTAGAAGTAGCGCCAGCTCCACCGGCGTCTATCATACCATGTTCGTCTAATCCATTTGGATATCTATTATCAAAAAATGGAATACCAAACCAGAAGAATGAATTTGAATCCAAAGCTTGCTCAGACTTAATAACAATATACATTAAAAATTGTGTTGCGTGTAACGAAGGATCAGCTTCCCCGTTCATATGATCTTCAAATTTTTTAAGTTCGATATCCATTGTAAAGTCAACACTTTCCACATCTTGAAGCCTGACCGCTCTATCAAACCCTTGATTAAATAGAATATGAGGCCATGCTTCAGATTGTTTTCTTGGTCTTACATACTCTTTTGAAGTATTTAATTCCATGTATAAATGTCCTGTATCAGGATTAATAGCTATTTCTTTTGATTCATCAAAATATCGATAATATCCGTTTTCATACAATGGTTTTTCGCCAACATATTCATTATATTTATCATTTAAAGAATAAATATCACCATGTTGAGCTACTATCCATGAAATCGTAGAGCTTGTTGCATCTCCATATAATAACTCTACATCCATAGGCCATCTATTATCTGGAACCCAACCGTCATCTTGTCTAAATCCAGAAGCAGGATTTACTAATAGTCCTCCTTTAAATCCATTATCCTTAATCAATTGATAGGAGTTAGGATTTTGTGAAGTTCCACTACCTCCTCCACTAGAACTGTTTGTAGGCGCACAAGCTCCTAAAGCCAATGTAGCTAATAAAGCAAATGTCATCAAAAACTTTTTCATAAATATTCTCCTTTATTAAAATTTATAATTAGCTATTAATGCAAAGTTTGAAATTTCTATGCCGCAATCATATATTCCAGGCATTTCGAATCCGATATTCATCGCTTGAAATGTTAAATCATCAACTGTTGAATTGTTAAAGTGTCCTAACTCTTGAGCTAGCATTAAAGATCTAGCGATGTATGGTTTTATATCAATATTGATACTTTCTTTTTGATTTAACTTAACACCATTTGGTAAATAGTCATATGACGGCATACCATAAATAAATTTAGAAGTAGCGCCAGCTCCACCTGCATCAATCAAAGCGTATTCATCACTTCCATTAGGATATCTATTATCAAAAAATGGAATGCCAAACCAAAAGAATGAATTCGAATCCAAAGCTTGTTCAGATTTAATAACTAAATACATTAAAAATTGAGTCGCGTGAATATCTGGATTAGTCTGACCATTCATATGATCTTCAAATTTTTTAAGTTCGATATCCATTGTAAAGTCAACACTTTCCACATCTTGAAGTCTAACAGCTTTATCAAATCCTTGATCCAAAATCAAATTTGGCCAAGACTCGGACGCTTTTCTAGGTCTAACAAATTCTTTAGATGCATTTAATTCTAAATACAATTTACCTTCATTAGGATTTATGGATATTTCCTTAGAGTCATCAAAAAAGGTATAATATCCATTCTCGTACAATGGTTTTTCACCAACATATTCATTATATTTATCATTTAAAGAATAAATAGCTCCATGTTGAGATAATAACCACGCAATACCATTGTTGGCATCATCACCATATGTTAGTTCTACATCCATAGGCCATCTATCATCTGGAACCCAACCATCATCTTGTCTAGATCCAGATGCAGGTCTTGATAAAAACCCATTATGAAAAGTATTATCTTTTATCAACTGATAAGAATTATTGTTAGAGCTACTAGAAGTTGTAACAATGTTATTTGAATTATTACATCCACTCAGCATCAATAAAAAGATCAAAAAGATATACTTATTCTTCATAATTCACCTACATCTTAAAGGCACCGGAAGTTAAACCTTCAATGAATTGTTTTGATGCGACAATGAATATCAAAACCATAGGGATAGCACTTAAAACATACCCAGCAAACGGAGTGGACATACCTAACCCCATCTGCTCATATGAACTTGACATTCTTTGAAGCAAAACAGGAAGCGTATATAAACTTTCATTGTCACCAACAATTAAAGAAGCCCATAAATAATCATTCCATTCACCAACAAAAGTTTGGATAGCAATTGTTGATAAAATTGGTTTACTTAAAGGTGTAACAATTCTTAAAAATACTGAAAAATCATTCGCACCATCAATATCAGCTGCTTCAAATAAATCCTTAGGTATTCCTTTAAAAAACGTAAATAAAAGCATAAAGGCTGCTGGAACAAAACCAGCAATACCAGGTAAAATGATACCTGCTAAGGAACCAACTAATTTAATGCTGCTTACGACTTGGAATCTAGAAATTAAAGTTAAAATCCCAGGGATCATCATTAAGCCAATAATTACATAAAATAAAATATTTTTAAATGGGAAATGGAAACGAATGAAAGCATAAGCTAATAAAGAAGCTAGAATCATCGTTCCTAAAGTAACACAAATTGTGGTAATCAAAGAATTAATGAATGCACTTTTTAAATACCCCCACATGAATGTATAGTTTTCAAAAGTAATTGAAGTTGGAATATCAAATGGATATTTTAAATCATCAATAGGATATTTAAATGATCTCATCAATAATACGAGTAATGGATATAATACCGATATGGCAAATATAGTTAGAGCAATAACAATTAAAACTTGTCCCCAATTAAATTTGAAATATATTCCTAGTCTAGATATAAACTTATTTCTTAATCTAATTCGGTATTTATAATCTTCTTCTCTTTCATCATTTAATTTGCCATATGCCCACTTCATCGCAAATCTAAATGATTTTACAAATAAACCAAAGGCTAAAACAAATTGAGGCGCGATCATAACAAGCCATAATAGCCAATTATCTTGACTAATATTATATCTAAATGATTGCCCTACAATTAAAGATAATAAAA
>JAHZFY010000015.1:0-3472 GCA_019421105.1 bacterium | reverse complement strand
TAAAAGCGCTAAAAATATTAAAGAAACACCATCGCCTATACATACGTATTTCTTTTTTTGGATTATTAAAATGCCTAAGACAGCAACACCGATAAGTAATAAAAAGATTACAACAGTTAAACTTATAGCAAGTGGAGAACCAAATAGCATTAAAAATGTATTTGTGATGCCATTCCATAATCCATCAAATCCCACAAATATGACGGCAAAAACTAAAGAAAAAACTAAAGAGATAGCAATCAAAACGTTATTAGCATCTTTTTCTTTAATTTTTTTATCATTAATAAAAAATGATGGACCTAAAAAATATTTTTTTATACTATTCCATTTTTTTGTAAAATAATTGCAAATTTTAGTTTTCATTATTTTACCCCCAATCTTTTATGTTTTTTAACCTTTTCAGGTCTATCGATATTAAGTCTCATGTTTAAAATTGTTAAACCCATGGTAACAACTAATAAAATCATACCAACAGCAGATGCATAACCAAATCTAGATTTTGCTAATCCTTCAGTAAACCCTACACCAAAGGCTCTATCATAAATGTATAAGCCAGGTACAATAGTAGCATCTGTTTCCGCTCCTACAACAATTAATTGCAAATCAAAGTTTTGGAAACCACCAATAATACCCATAACTAAAAAGTATTTCAATTGAGGGAAAATTAAAGGCAAGTCAACTTTTCTAATTCTTTTCCAAACTGAACAATTATCTAATAAAGAAGCTTCCATTACTGATTTAGAAATATTTTGTAAACCGGCTAAATAAATTAAAAACGATGTGCCAGCTACCCATGGGAAGTTAGTAAAAATGATAGCAAATTTTGCTTCCCAACCAACATTAGACCAATACCATAACGATGGATCTTTTCCAATAGCAAGCAATAGTTGATTCATAAAACCATTGTTTCCAAAAACAACATATTTCCAAATAAGTAAAATAACAATGCTAGGCACTAAAATAGGGATAATAAATATTACTCTATAAAAAGCGCTTAATTTTTTAGATTTCATGTTAAACAACAATTCAGCTAAAACAATCGTCATAAAATTACCACATATTAAACCAATAATGGTAAATACAATAACGTTTTTAACACAAATCCAAAATACTGGGTCATTAAATATTTCAACATAGTTGCCAATTCCTACAAATACATCTTGGCTGACACCAGTGTCAGGATTATATATAGAGTCAGTAAAAGAGTCAAAAAATGCTTTAATTGGAGGATAGTAGCTGAAAAGAATTAAAAACGCAAAAGGTATAGCCATCCATAGGAAAGCTTGCCATTGGATTTTTCTTTTATTTTTTCTTCTTTTCATTTTTGGCGTTATACAATCGCCATCTAAAACAAAGTCATCGACCCTAGAAGAAACTTTAACTTCGTTTTCAGCTACTTTTCTCTCCATAAGTTTTACCTCTTTAAACTAAATACACCAATAAATTATTACCATTTTGATGTATCATATTCATATTCAATTTTTAATGCTTGAACAGTTGAATTAATAGATTTTGCTAAAGTACATGCAGCTTTTTCAGCAGTAGTAACTCCAGCATCCATATCTTGCATTGTTCTGATGAACAAATTAGAGTATGTAATACCTAAAACTGACCATGAATGTAAAGCACCCCAATATACTCTGTTGCCATTTTGTGCTTCAACAATGTCTTTATAATATGTATCAATTAAAGGTTCTAAGTAAGAAGCAAGTTCGACATCATCAGTTGGATTTAAAGGAATTCCACCTTTTAAATCACCAATTAATCTATTATTTTGTTCAGGTGCGGTTAAAAACATCAATAAGTCAACACATGCATCAACTTTTTCTTGTCCTCCATCAATAGCGTGGTTAGAAATCCACCATGAAGAAGCAAGACCAGCAGAACCACGAACAACACCTTTTTCAGCATTGCTAGTAGTATTAGAATCAAGATCAGGGAAAGCAAGTGTGCCCCATTCAAAGTCTGTTTGAGCAGATAAAGCTCTTAAATGAGCACCTGTGGCTTCAATAAAGCCAAGTTTTCCTAATAACCATCCTTGTCTAGTAGCATATGAAGCAGGAGCTTTATGACTATCTAATTCTTCAATAATTTTGATATATTCATAATATCTATTATTTTCAAATGTATTAGATTCTGGATTGGAATAATCAGTAATTCCAGCTCTTGGATCCCAAATACCTTTATCGTATAATCTGCATAATTCTTCAGTATCAACGATATTATTTTTTCTTAAATAATCGCCTTCATCAATCATATCAGAGAACAAATTGGATTCTAGAGCAATTTGATACCATGTATACTCGGTTGAATAAGTTGCATATGTGGCATCTTTTGTCGCAACATATTCATCAACTTTTGTCATTGCATCCATTAATTGTGAAAATGTTTGAATAGTTTCTGGATTTGTAACACCTGCATCTTTTAACAATGCTTTGTTATACATGAAAGCAACAGGAATTTTTTCTAAGTTGATATAATAATAGTTTCCATCAGCAGCAGCTGTAGTTGCTAATTCACCTTCATCATAGACTGTCTTCCAAGCAGCGTTGCCTTCAAGATATGGATTTGGAGCGTCTAAATAAGGTGTTAAATTGACATAGAAGTCTTGACCTAAGTCAGTATTAACAACAGAACCATTTTGATAAACAATATCAGCTGAGGTACGTGTCTTTAATTGTGGTAGCAAAATAGATCTATCGCCACCAGCAGAAGTTTTGGATACTTTAACTTCATATCCAGGATGTGTTTTTTCCCATTCCTTACATAAAGTTTCTAAAGTATTGTAAGGATAAGGGTTTGCAGGACTAGGTGTCATTGAAGGTGTTGTATTAAAGTTAGAAATATCGCCACCTCCATCCACAGTGATGATGACTTTATTACCTCCACCTGAGCTTCCAGAACCGCCAGTTGGACCACAAGCAGCAAGTAACAATGTAGGTAATAATAGAATTGTCAAATTGGACTTTTTCATAATTATCTCTCCTTTTTATATATCTAAAATGCTAACTTTGTGATGTAGCATCTTATGACCTTTATAACATAAATTTATTACGCAATCATCTTTAGATGATAAAATAAGTTTTTTATTGCACAATTTAATATTAATTGTGGAATTATGATAAACAAAATTCATGGATACACTATCAAAAATATTACATTTGGAAGGGTTGATATAAATAGCATCTTCCTTAATATTTATCCCAAATAATCCACTAAAAATTGCATACCAACCACCAGCAAGACAAGCAGCATGAACACCTTGATATGCGCAATTATGAATATCATTAATATCAATGGTTAGTGTATCAATTAACAATTGTTCAAATTTTTTATATTCATTATTTTTAATAGCGCATATTGTATGAACAGGGAAAGTTAAAGATGAACTTGCCTCACACATTTTTTCATAATATTTCCAATTTTGTTTGAAATATTTTTCATCAAGCCCCACGTCAATATAAGTAAAAAT
>JAHZFY010000014.1:10094-19638 GCA_019421105.1 bacterium | reverse complement strand
TGAAATCGCAATAAAAAAAGACTGTTAGAAACTTTTTAGTTTCTTAACAGCCCCTATTTTTAATAATTGAATCCAACGATTATAATTTACGGTTGTAGTATTCAACGATTTGAGATTCGGCGATATCCATTGGTAATTCATTACGATTAGGTTCTCTAACAAATTTACCAGATAATTTTTCTTTATCGACATCGACGTAAGCACAAGCGCTGACAACTGATTCTAAAGATTCTTTAACAACTTTTAAGTCTTTATCTTTTTCTTGGATGCTAATGACATCATTGATAGAACATAAATAAGATGGAATATCAACTTTTTTGCCATTGACACAAATGTGACCGTGGTTGACTAATTGACGAGCAGCTTTTCTTGTTCTTGCAAAACCCATTCTAAAGACTAAGTTATCAAGACGGGATTCTAATAATTTCATGAATGCAAAACCAGTGACTTCTTTGCTTTTTAAAGCTAACATGAATAATCTACGGAATTGACGTTCATTGACACCATACATGGATCTTAATTTTTGTTTTTCTAATAATTGTTTACCGTATTCAGAAGCTTTTTTCTTACGATCATTGCCATGTTGACCTGGACCATAAGGACGTTTTGATAATTCTTTACCGGTTTCTAAAATAGAAAATCCAAGATGACGGGATCTTTTCCAATCTGAACCAATATTTCTCATTGATATGTCTCCTTTCTTTATTTGTATTTGCAAATAATGATAAGGGATTAATTCCATCTTCTGGATGTTTATATTTCGCCTTTGTAGCATAGGTTACTTTGTTTACTATATAAACATCAGACAAGATATATTAATCTGCTGCACATTACATGCATTATTAAATATACTGATAACTGTAAGTTATGTCAACATATATTATTGAAAATTATGCGTTTGTTATCATTTTTAACCCCATATATTTTTTATAGGTTAAATAAATATATTTAAAATCATCGTGATATTTTGTAATATATTAATGAGCAATGATATTGTTTTTTGCTATGTAAATAATGGAGGATTAAAATATATGATTATCATCCTTGATACAATGAATTTAGTTGGAATTATATTAAGCGTTGTCGGAGGACTTTTACTTTTAGGAGTTTTAATATTTGTTTTGATGAAGTTTGTATTTGTCAAACATTCTTTAGATCGTCAAATCAAAGATTTAGAAAGACGTTATTCATATTTAGATGCATTGATGATTGGACAAGATTCTCAATATGTTAAAAGATTAGAAATGATTTCAAGAACCAATTTATTATATGTCGATGTTTATAGCGATTTTTATAAAAGATTTAAACATGTATGCGAAGTTGATGATAAATACGCTGAAGGTGTCATTAAACAATTAAAAAACCTCTTGCAAGCTAAACAATACCATCAATTAAAAAAAGCTTTAGAAGAAGGTAAAAAAGCAATTGCTGTATTTGAAGAAAGCGCGACTAAATTGGATTTAGATTTAAGAAAATTAATTAAACCTGAAGAAGATTCAAGACACGTGGCTTTAACTTTAAAAGAAAAATTAAGAAGCATCAAACAAACTTACTATGCTCATCAAGTCGATTTAGAATTAACCGCGGATACATTTAATCGCATCTTTGATAAACTAGATCGTAAATTCAATGACTTTGAAACTTTTATCGAAGGGGCGGAATATGAAGACGCTAATGCGATATTGCCTACAATCGATAAGGTTTTGACTCAAATTGAAGGTATTTTAAAAGAACTTCCTGAATTATGTATTTTTATCACAAAGATTTTACCAAATAAGATTGCCGCTTTAAAAAATGAGGCTGAAAGCCTTAATGTTAGAAATTATCCATTGCATCATCTTATGCTTTCTAAAGCATTTTCAAACTACGATGAAAGACTTGATAAAATACGTGGAGAAGTTATCAATTTACAAATTAAGAATGTAAGACAAGAAGCCGAAGCTATCCAAGAAGAAGTTGAAAAAATGCATAATCAATTCCAAGAAGAAGTGGATGCTAAAACATTTTTTGAAACAAATTGTGATAATGTCTATCAAAAAGTTTTGGATTTAGAAAAATCATTTTTAAGATTATGTTCTATCTTACCAGAAATGAATAGAGTATATAAAATCACTAACAAAGCTGAAAGTGATATCGTCAAATTAAAAAATGGCATCAATGCTTTAGGTGCTTCAAAAAGATCTCTAGATACCTTTATTCATTCTAGCACTCATCAACCATATTCTATTTTAAAATCAAAATTAGAGACATTGATGAAAGATTATGAAGAAGTTAATGAAGGTGTAAATAACTTTAAGATATATATCGAATCATTAAAATCTGGTTCTGAAGAAGCTTATTCTTTAATTTTTTCTTATTTTTATCGTTTGAAACAATGTGAAAAACAAATAAGAGATTTCGGTATTAAAGACTATGAATTGACTTATAAGTCAAGAATCGATGTTTGCTATGACATTTTAAATGATATAGAAGCCCATATTAAAGTAACTCCTATCGATGTTGAATACGTCAACGAAAAGGTTGGAGAATTAAAAGAAAACGCTGATTATTTATTTGAAGATGTCAATAAAGATAGCAATGTTTTAGGTCTAGCCGAGTCTGCAATTGTATACGCCAATAGAGATAGAAATCATCAAAGCAATGTTCATCAACAATTATTGATTCATGAAAGACAATTCTTCAATGGAGAATTTGAAAAGACATATCATGACGTTGTTTCATTATTAAAAAGCGCTCACGTAGAGGATAATGGTAATCAATAATGATATATTTTGATAATGCTGCCACCACAAAAGTGGATCAAGATGTTTTAAATGCGTATTTAGAAATTTTAAATAAATACTACGCTAATCCTTCTTCTCCACATATTTTTGCTAAAGAAGTAGAAAATGTTTATTTAAAAGCTAAAAAACAAATTTTAGCTTGTTTAAATTTGAATGATACTTATAAAGTCATCATGACAAGTGGTGCTACAGAAGCCAACAATTTAGCGGTTATTGGTTATGTTTTAATGCATAAAAATAATGGTGATCACATCATATGTTCAAGCATTGAACATTCATCTATCGGCAACGCTTTTGAATATCTAAAAAATGAATTTGGAATTAGAATTGATTATGTTGATGTCGATGAAAAAGGACATGTTAATTTGGATAAATTAAAAGAATTGATAACTGACAAAACATTATTGGTATCTATCATGGGTGTCAATAATGAAATCGGTTCAAAAAATGATATTAAAGCAATTGTGGATATCATTAAAGCTAAAAATTCAAAATGCAAATTTCATTGTGACGCAGTTCAAGCGATCAATAAAGTGAATATCGATTTAAAATGCTGTGATTTAATTACTATTTCTAGCCATAAAATCCACGGATTAAAAGGGTGTGGAGCTTTAGTTTTAAAAAACGATATTACTCTTCATCCTTTAAATTTTGGTGGCGGGCAAGAATGGGGCATTAGAAGTGGGACAAATGACGTCGCTAATGCAGTTGCGCTTGCCGTGGCTTTAAGAAAAGGAAAACAAAATTTTGAAACGAATTTTAAACACGTAAAAATCTTACATGATTATCTTTATGATTATTTAAATAATCATTTAAACGATTATGAACTAAATTCTAATAAAGATGATTCTCCTTACATTTTAAACTTTTCATTAAAAAATAAAAAAGCTAGTGTCGCCGTTGAATCTTTATCGATGAATGGAGTGATGGTGTCGACTGCTTCAGCGTGCTCTAGCAAAAAAGAAGCTTTTTCAAAAACAGTTAAAAACTTAAATAAAGATAAACAAATTTTTCAAAATACAATTAGAGTGTCTTTTAATATCGAAAACAACTTAGATGAAGTAAAACAATTTATCGACTTATTAAATCAAGCTATAGGAGGTATTAGATCATGAAACAAATGTTAATGGTTCGCTTTGGTGAATTGTCTACTAAAGGTAAAAATAAAAAAGATTTTATAAACCGTCTAGCAAAAAATATTAAAAATGCTTTAAAAGAATTCAACAATATTTCTTTAGATGTTAGATATGATCACATCTATGTTGATTTAAAAGGTGAAGATTATGAACCTATCTTAAATGTTTTATGTGATATTTCTGGAATTAAAGCGATATCTTTAGTGTATAAAATCGATAGTGATATCGAATTAATCAAAGAAACTTCTTTAATATTAATTAAAGAATTAGAAGGTAAAACATTTAAAGTTAATTGTAAAAGATCAAATAAATCATTCCCATATATATCTGATCAAATCGTTAGAATGGTCGCTCCTCACATTTTAAAAAATACAGATTTAAAAGTGGATGTTCATAATCCTGATATCAATTTATCTATTGAAGTTAGACAAGAAGGAACATATATCTTTTTTAAAACATTCCAAGGGGCAGGTGGATATCCTTTAGGAGTAGGTGGAAAAGCCTTAATGATGTTAAGTGGCGGAATCGATTCTCCTGTTGCTTGTTATTTAATGATGAAAAGAGGGGTATCGATTGAGTGCATCCATTTTGCCTCTCCTCCATATACCCAAGTAGGTGTCATATATAAATTAGAAGATTTATTATCTAAATTAAATCGCTATCAAGAAAGCATCGTTTTACATATTGTACCTTTTACAAAATTACAAGAAGCAATCTATGCTAATTCTAATGAAAGTTTTGCTATTACCATCATGAGAAGAATGATGTATAGAATAAGTGAATCATTAGCTAAAAAACGTAACTGTCTTGCTATTGTAAATGGTGAATCAATCGGTCAAGTTGCTTCACAAACTCTTGTTTCTATGAACACGATTAATGCTGTTTGTAACATGCCGGTTATTCGTCCTCTAGCAGTTTTTGATAAATTAGATATTATCGATATTGCTAAAAAAATAGATACTTTTGAAATTTCGATTAGACCATATGAAGATTGTTGTACAATCTTTGCTCCAAAAAATC
Source organism: bacterium (assembly GCA_019421105.1). Lineage (GTDB taxonomy): Bacteria > Bacillota_I > Bacilli_A > RFN20 > CAG-826 > CAJOOD01. Next base: position 14,699 of record JAHZFY010000014.1, on the reverse strand, counting down.
CTAAAACCGCTCCAAAAATTGATGAAGTGGAAAAATATGAAAGTAAATTCGATTATCAAGCCTTAATCGATGAAGCCTTAGAAAATATCGAAACTAAAGTCATTAAAAAAGACGATTTATTCTTTTAATTATCAATTAATAAACTATCAATATATTCTATAGCGTTTTGTTTGATGTATTTTGTTTTTGCCTTTAATTTCTTTTTTAAGTTGATAACAAAATCATCATCTTCAATCAATAATATATTCGAATTATCTTTATTTTTTGGATATAAGATAATTAGATGATCATAAATTGTAATATAAAAATCTATTTTTAAATCTATAAAATATAAAAGTATTGTTCCATTATTTATTTTTTTGCTTTAAAAGTTTTATATAATCAATGTATATGTTTTTATTGAATTTCAATTCAGATTTTAAAAAGATACTAAGGCCTGATGGGGAAAATCCATCTTTATAGATCAACGAATCTTTTGTGCAATATATAACGATTTTATCAAAATCATCTTTTTCTTTTTCTAATGAAATAATTTTGTCTTTTAAAGCACCTTGTATTTTGTTGTTATCGATTATTTTTTCTAATAATTCATTATTTAATATCGAAAAGTGTGGATGCGATACAAAATAAACTGGTTGCTTTGTTTTGCTCATATTTTTTGTAATTTTTTTATCGAGTAAAAAAGCAATTCCAGGTTGAATAGTGCTGATTGGATTAACTCCAGTTAAAATCGAATCTTTAATCTTAGATTTGATAATTTGATTAAACTCATAATCAAGTGGAATTTCTTTAATAAAACTTTTATTTTTGTAATTCTCTAAAATTAAAAAAGCATGATTAGGAGCGTATATAAAACTAGTTAAGGTAGGAACACTAATCTTATAAAACTCTACGACATTTTTCATGATGTAATTAAAAAGGCGGTAGTAAATAAAATTATTTATCTTAATATTATTTTTATCTAACAAGATAACAAGTTTTTGTGTGTCGACTCTTTTTAATATATTTTCTATCCAATCTAAAACGATTTTTTCTTGGTTTGAAGTTATACTGATATATATCGTCTTTTTATATTCAAACACTTTATTTAAAAGAATCCATTTGTTATTTTTAAAAAAATAATTATCTAAAGACTCATCTAAAGAATTATTCTTAACATTTAATATATCACTTAATTCCTTTGAATAATTTTTTAAAAGAAATACTTTTAATTTATTATAGAATTTTGAATCTTTTTTGATATTACGATGTCTAATAATTTTAGAAATATATGATTTATCTACTTCTAAATAATCCGATAAGTTTTGTTGGGTAATATTTAACTTTTCTATGATGAATCGTAAGTTTTCCATACATATATTATAATAATAAGTTGACAAAGTTGACAATTTTTAATGAAAATATTTTTAATAAAAAGTATATTAATTTTTATTATGTATAATGACATCAAGGAGTGTAAGTATGAAAAAAAGTATTTTACTATGGTTCCCTGCTTGTTTGGCGATGATGCTTGCTTCATGTGTATCTAGTGAAAATAAAACATCTAGCGAATTATCTGATAGCTCATCAAAAGACACAAGCACAACCGATATATCAACTAGTGGTAGTGATGTACCTGTTGATGGCAATTTGGTTCTTAATGTTAAGATACCTGCTCCATTAAATGATGGAGAACACATCACAATTGGGTCTACTTTAAATGATTGGACGCCATCTAATTTAGATTATGCGGCTAAAAAGATCGATGATTTGAACTATCAATTAGTTTTAAAAGTCGATAATAGCAGCGATGTCCAAGTTGAATATAAGTGGACTAAACAACTTCCATCTTTTAGCGCTTCTGATCAATGGAAAGGCGTTGAAAAAGATGAAAACGGTGCGGAAATGGCAAATAGAGTCATCACCATTCCTGCTAATTCAGACAAAGTGGTAGAGGTTTTTGATACAGTTGCGCAATTTGCTAATCCCGATGCACCTGTCGAACATACTGTTGTAGGTAATTTAGATATTATCGAAGGTATGAAAATGCCACAATTTGCAGATAATAGAACAAGAACAATTCGAGTTTGGACACCTGAAGGATATAATCCAAATGACAAAGAAACTAAATATCCTGTAATTTATATGCAAGATGCACAAAACGTGTTTGATGATGCAACTTCATTTGCCGGCGAATGGATGGTAGATGAAACTATTACTCAATTTATTAAAGATGGTGTCTTTGATGGGGCGATTGTCGTTGGTATTGATAATTCATCCTATCGCATGAAAGAATACACACCAAATTGGGGTGATACCGCTAATGCAGAAGGAGAATTATATGGTCGTTTTCTCGTCGAAACATTAAAACCTTATATCGACGCTAATTATAATGTTTTAACGGATAAAGATAACACCATGATTGCCGGTTCCTCTATGGGTGGTTTAATTTCATTTTCAATCGGTTTATCTTATCCTGAAGTTTTTGGAATGGTCGCAGGTTTTTCTTCATCATTTCAAATTAACAGCAAAGAAAATCGTCAATTATTTATCAATTCATTAGATTTTTCTAAACCAATGCCAAGATTATATCTTGATGCTGGAAAATTAGAAACATTATATACATATATTGACCCAGTTAGTAATGAATTGGTTAATGCTGGTTATCCAGAAAATTTGATTTATACATTAATCGATGAAAAAGGTCAACATTCTGAAACATCTTGGAGAGAAAGATTCCCAAATGCTTTAAAATGGTTGATTTCAGATGAAGATGGCAATTATGTTGCTCCAACATGCAAAGCTAATTTCACAATTAAATTATCAAGTGCAGCAGCTGCATATATCGATAGTTTAGGTGTCGATGGAACCTTATATTTATATACAGGTCAATTATCATCTTCAATTGTTTTGCAAAAGCAAGAAGATGGAACCTATTTTGCTTCAGTGGATGTCAAAATTAATGATAAGATTAATTTCTATGTCTTATATTATTTAAAGGGTAAATTAGAAACATTTGCTTTAAACGAAGATGGAACAGAATTTATGCAAACTGTTACTATCAAAGAAGAAACTAGCAACTTTACATACGAAATTGCTAAGTTTGAAAATGTAGTTAAAACTAATATCACACTTAAAGTTCCAAGCAATACTCAATCCTTATTTGACGAAGTCAATCAAGGAGACGCTAAATTGTATTTATATACAAGTTCTTTAGCTAATTCATATATTGCTGAAAAAGTCGATGATACAACTTATGCAGTTGAAACATTTGAAAAACCTGGAACAGTAATTAAATTTAATGTTTTATATTATGGAACAGGTGTAGAAATGTTTGCAACGACTGCTGAAGGTAAGGTTATTGAAGAAAAGATTTCTTTCACAGTTGGTGAAACAAGTCCATCTAACTTCACTTATGAAGTATTAGGTTGGCAATTACCAGTAGTAGTGACAATTAATATAACACTTCCTGCCATTGAAATTCCAGAAGGCAATAAATTAGAAGTTGGACTTTATGGTGGCCCATTTGGTGGATCTTGGAGAAATTGCCAAGTAGTTGAACTACAAGAAGATGGAACTTATTCTTGCCAAGTCAAGTTATATAGTGGAAACACAATTCAATTCACAGTTGGCTATGTTTTATATAAAAAAGATGCATCTACTCCATATGATCAAAAATTTGAATCAAATGGCAGTGCAGCATTTGATATTGTTATCCCATATGAAAACTATGTTCCAGGAAATCCAACATCACACACAATTTCATATGCAGTAAGTGGTTTTTAAAACTGAAAGTCATTAAAAATAAAGCAGGATTATATCCTGCTTTTTTTATCCTAATAAGTGTTCAATTAAAATCGATATTCCTAAAATGATCAATATTATTCCACCTACTATGTTAGCGATTGAATATTTCCCCTTTAATAATTTATTAATTTGTTGTCCTAATAAGACACAAATTATTGGTAAACAAAAAGTCACTAAAGTGATAATTATAAAATCATAAACAATAAAGATTGGTAATGTTTTTAAACTAACACCAATAGTTAATGCATCAATGAAGCTTCAAATATTATGTTAAATAAAGCACACGGATAAAAATTAGAAATAAACACGTGGATGATTAATCTTTAATCAGTAAATATAAAGCATGGACATCTTCATGCTTTTCTTTTAAAGATATTAAACTTTTACTCATTATTTTCTAATAAATCTTTATATTACAACCCAATATTTTAGAAAGTCTAAATAGGATATCTACCTGCGCTTTATTTATATTATTTTGTTGTTATTCATACATTTGTATATTTCTAATTGATACTTCGGCTTTTTTGGCTAATTGACTTTGAGACAATCCTGGTGCAGTACGAATTCGTAATTATATGTATTTATCAACAACATTAAAAAATTTCGTTATATCCGCTTCATGAAGAACATCGTATAAACTTAAAATCTTTTTAATAGGACAGGCTTTATTTATTTCAAAAAATGATATCGATTTATAATTTTGATATTGGCATGATGCCCATCCTGCCCAAAAGTATTTAGAGCTCTCAAAAATAGGTTCAGGCAAAATAAAATCATCTTTTTTAAAGGTGGAAAGAACATGATTCAATAAATCAATTC
>JAHZFY010000014.1:1197-10007 GCA_019421105.1 bacterium | reverse complement strand
ATCGCATATTCAAACATTGTAGCAACGTTTATAGATGCATTTTCTAGGCATATAGTATCATAAGATTTTATCGCCATGTCTATGTCCTTTATAATACTGTATCAAAAAAATGATATAGCACAATGATTTATTATATTATCATTAGATGAATAAAATAAAAAAACTTGGCTGAACCAAGTTTTTTATTAATTACACTAGAATTTATTTGCTAGCTTTTTTAGCTGTTTCCACTAAATCTTGGAAAGCTTTGAAATCATGAATAGCTAATTCAGATAACATTTTACGGTTGACGTTAACGTTAGCTAATTTTAAGCCGTGCATGAATTTGGAATAAGAGATATCGCACATTCTGCAAGCAGCGTTGATTCTTTTAATCCATAATTTTCTAAAGTCACGTTTGATGTTTCTACGATCGATATAAGCATAGCGATGAGAACGTAAAACTTGTTCTTTAGCGGTTTTAAATAAGACGTGTTTGGAACCCCAGTAACCTTTAGCTTGTTTTAAGATTTTTTTACGACGAGCGTGGGTAATGGTTCCGCCTTTAACTCTTGCCATTTGCTACTACCTCCTTATTTTTGAATGAGAAATTTAATTCTCTTGTAATCAGAATTGCTAACGACGCTAGCTTTTCTTAAATGTCTTTTTTGTTTGTGAGTTTTATGTGGTGCTAAGTGTGATGTGTAAGCGGAATGTCTCACTAATTTTCCACTTCCTGTAACTTTAACTCTTTTTGTTAAAGCTTTTTTGGATTTCATTTTTCCCATTGTTTTTTCTCCTCTCTTACTGTTTTTTTGGAGCGACGATAGCAATTAACATTCTACCATCTAATACTGGTGCTTTTTCAATTGAACCATAATCCACTAGCATAGCTAGGAATTTTTCAATTGTTTCTTGGCCAACTTCTTGGTGGGCCATTTGACGTCCTCTAAAGCGTAAACAAACTTTCACTTTATTGCCATCTTGTAAGAAACGAGTTGCGTTTCTTGCTTTTGTTTCCATGTCGTGTAGACCAATTTGAGGAGTCAATTGAATTTCTTTATTTTCAACGACTTTTTGATTCTTTTTGGCCATCTTTGCTTTCTTTTGCAATTCGTAACGATATTTTCCGTAGTTGACGAGTTTACAAACTGGTGGATTACCATTAGGAGCAACGCACATTAAATCTAATTCTAATTCATTAGCTTTAAATTGTGCTTCTCTAGATGACATAACACCTAATTGCTCACCGTTTGCTCCGATCAACAATACTTGTGGGAAACGGACGGCACCGTTAATGAGTGGTTCATTTTTCTTGTCTGGCTTTTGATTTTGATTTGGGCCATATGGACTGCCTGCGATAAGTATCAACTCCTTTTTTCAAACAAAAACGGGCGCGAATGCACCCGTTATCCATACTATAGCACTTAGTATGCAGCGTTTGCCAATCAATATATTCGATCTGGCGAGAAGCGGGTGCCTCTTCTTTCTGCCTGTTTTGCATTAATTAAAATACCATCTAGTGATATTATTGTCAATAATTTTATGTATAAATCTAAAGATTTATTGTTTAGTCTTTATTGACGTAATGTTTTTTATTTTTTAAATCATCTTGAATCATGTTGATGAAATCATCAACGCTGACTTGAATTTGATCTTTAAATGAGTAGCGGCGATATGTGACCATGTTATTAGCAACTTCATTATCACCGATAACTAAGGTTAATGGAACTTTATTAATTTGAGAATTTCTCATTCTATAACCTAATTTTTCATTGCTATCATCAACTTTTACTCTAAAGCCTAAATCTTTTAATTTTTGACATAGCTTATTTGCATAGTCTAAATGGAAGTTGTTATTGACTGGTAAAATATTGATTTGTAATGGCGCTAACCAAAGTGGGAAGGCACCAGCATAATGTTCAATTAAAATACCGATGAATCTTTCAATTGATCCAAGACATGCTCTATGGAGCATGATTGGTTCAACTTTTTCTCCGTTTTCATCGATGTAGCTAACTTCAAAGCGGTGAGGTAAATTCATATCTAATTGAATTGTTCCACATTGCCAAATACGACCCATAGAATCTTTTAATTTAAAGTCTAATTTTGGACCATAGAACGCTCCATCACCTGGGTTGATTTTGAAATTGTGTCCAGATTTTAAGCAAGCTTCTTCTAATATTTTTTCGCTTTCATTCCAAATATTGATATCGCCAATATACCCTTCTAAAGGTCTTGTGGATAATTCGATGTTATAATCTAGACCAAAGACAGAATACATTTCTTCATAAAATTTTAATAAAGTGACGATTTCTTCGGTTAATTGTTCTTTTGTACAGAATATATGAGCGTCATCTTGAGTAAATGTTCTAACTCTAAATAAACCATTTAAAGCACCTGATGCTTCATGACGATGGACGTGTCCTAATTCAGCAAGTCGAACTGGTAAATCGCGATAAGAATGGATGCTATTTTTAAACACTAAAATACCACCTGGGCAGTTCATTGGTTTAATTGCATAATCTTTTTCATCGATTTTAACTGTGTACATATTATCTCTATAATGATCCCAGTGTCCTGAGGTTTCCCATAATTCGCGAGATAGAATAATAGGGGTATCAACAAAATCATAATTAAATTTGATATGTTGTTGTCTCCAATATTCAATTAAATTGTTTCTTAAAATCATGCCATTAGGTAGCCAGAATGGGAAACCAGGTCCATATTCTGACATCATGAATAAACCTAGTTGTTTACCTAATAAACGGTGATCTCTTCTTTTTCTTTCTTCGATTAGATTTAAATAGTTATTTAAATCATCAGCGGTAAACCAAGATGTTCCATAAATTCTTGTCAACATCTTATTTTTGCTATCGCCTCTCCAATAAGCACCTGCTAAAGATAATAATTTAAAGTGTTTGATTTGATCGGTGTTTAATAGATGTGGACCAGCACACAAATCGACAAAATCACCTTGAGAATAAACGGTGATGGTATCTTCAATACCATTGATTAATTCAACTTTATATTCGTTATCCTTAAAGATTTCTAAAGCCTCTTTTTTACTTACTTCTTTTCTTAAAATCTTTTCTTTTTTACTCGCTAATTCATGCATTTTCTTTTCGATAGCAGGTAAATCTTCTAAAGTAATTGGGGTCTTAAAATCAATGTCGTAATAAAACCCTTCTTCAATAGCAGGACCAAAGCCAAATTTAGCATCAGGATACAATGCTTGAATAGCTTCCGCTAAAAGGTGAGAAGTAGAATGATTTAATGTTTCAAAGGCCTCTTTTGTTGATTTTTCAATTTCGATAATTTGACCTTCATGATTTTGAATTTTCATATCTTTTTCCTCCTATAAAAAATAAAAAAGGCTTCCCAAGGACGCATCATCTGCGCGGTACCACCTTAATTTGTAAAATAGTTTTACACACTCATATCCTTTAACGACGGGAACGACTTAGTTACCTAAGAGCTCAGAAGTGGTACTTTAATAAACTGCATCGGAATCTTACAGCCTAGAATTCCTTCTCTATATGCTCATTTATTAAAGCGTGTCTTCTTCAACGCCTTATTTACATTAATATAATAATATTATTATGCTAATAAATCAATTAAATGCATCAATGGTTTATGAATATCTCTTTCCATTGATAAAGCTTGATTGATTGGATAGTCAACAATAGCATTTTTTCTTGTGCCAACAACGCGACCTTCAAAACCATTAGCTAATAACTCAACAGCAGCATTACCTAACATGGAAGCTAAAATACGATCGCTTGCAGTAGGGGTGCCACCTCTTTGTAAACGTCCTAATACTTCAGCACGTGTTTCAAATCCAGTGTTTTCTTCAATTTCTTTTGCAAATTCATTAACATCTAATAAATTTTCAGAAACGATGACGATAGCGTGGCTTTTTTCTTTATCATGCATCGTTTTTAATTTTTCAAAAATGACTTCATCAGGAATGCGATGATCAAATGTGATTGTCAATTCTGCAGCTTCGGCAATACCTGAAAAAATAGCTAAGTCTCCACAAAATCTTCCCATGACTTCAACGACGCTACATCTTTGATGAGAAGAGGAAGTATCTTTGATTTTATCGATACATTCACAAATGGTATTTAATGCTGTATCAAAACCAATGGTTTTGTCAGTTGATGCAATATCGTTATCGATGGTGCCTGGAACACCGACGACTGGATAACCTAATTTAGATAATCCTAATAATCCTTTATATGTACCATCTCCGCCGATACCAACTAAAGCATCAATGCCTTTGCTTTTTAAAATTTCAACAGCCTTTTTTTGCAATTCGACATTTTTAAATTCTGGAAGACGGGCACTTTTAATAATTGTGCCGCCACGATTGATAATATCTTGAGTAAATGATTTATCAACTTTGACAATTTTTTCTTCTAATAAACCTTTATAGCCATCATATATGACATATGGTTCAATATTATGGGCTAAGCAAGTACGGATAACTGCTCTGACGCAAGCATTCATGCCAGGAGCATCGCCGCCGCTTGTAAGAACTGCTAATTTTTTAATCATGATTGTTACCTCATTTCCTTACATATAATACCACCAAATGAAAAAATGTATATATATTTTTTATATAAAATATTATATATGTGCCATTAATTATCCACAAAATTTCATGTGGAAAACTAGTCATTATTTTTTTGTTATATATATAAAAAATTGCATCAGTCTATATTTTTTAAATCACAATTCATTATCCACAATTTTAAACACACTTTTTTTAACTAAAAAAATATTTTTTTGCATGCTATAATAACTCACGGTAAAAATTATGGTTATTTTAAGTCATAGTGATTTATATAAAGTTGAGTTAGCCTCTTTAATAGCGGATTATGATAAGACGACGCTTGTTGATTTATATATGCCTATCATCGGTTATGAAGCGATGAGCATCTATTTTGCATTATGGAGCGAAGGGGCAAAAAAACATCCTATTAAATTTAATCAACATGAAACGTTTTTAATAAGGATGCATATGCCAACAGGTGTATTTGTTGATGCAAGAAAAAAATTAGAGGCATTAGGTCTATTAAAAACCTATTTAAAAAAAGGTGATGACATAAGTGTTTATACTTATGAATTATACGCTCCTAAAACACCAAATAAATTTTTTAATGACACCTTATTATATGGATTATTGATAAAATCAATCGGTGAAAAAGAAGCTATCAAGATGAAATTATCATTTAAATTAGATAATGAAAAAATTGATGGCAGTGAAATTTCTTCAAGTTTTGCAGAGGTTTTTAAACCAGATTATAACGATGTTATCTATAAAATGGCGATGAATGTCGACAATCAACAATTAGATCGAAAACAAAGCTTGGTCGATTTTGAATTTAATTATGATAAATTCATTGTCGCTATTAAAGAAAATTCACAAATCAGCGAAAACATATTCAATAAAAAAATATTAAAAGAAATTGAACGCCTATCAACTTTATATGGAATCGATGAAAATACAGCCGCGTTAGATGTCATCGATTGTTTTGATATGAATCGTCCAGCTGGAGATAAAATCGATTTTAAAAAATTGACATATAAATTCCAAGATGAAGTTCAATATCCTTTCTTAAGAAAAAATAATGATGAAAATAAAGAAGATAACACAATATCTTCTAATACAGATTTAGGTAATAAAATCAATCTTATGGAAATGGCGTCTTGTAAGGAATTTTTAAAATTATTACAAGGTGGTAAAACACCAGTTCAAGCAGATTTGAATCTAATAGATGATTTATCATCTAAATTAGGATTAAAAAACGGTGTTATCAATGCGATTATCGATTATTCGTTGCAAAGAAATGATAACAAGTTAACAAGAAGTTATGTTGAAAAAGTCGCTGCATCTGTAGCAAGAGAAAATATTGAAACAGCATACGATGCAATGAATTATTTAAGTAAATCTAAAAAACGTAAAAATAGTAAAACTAGTGCAAAAAAAGATATCGAAAAACCAATCATAGAAGAAAAACAAACTGTTAACGAAGATGAAGATGACAATATTGATTGGGTTAAATTATTTAAAAATATAGGATGAATTTATGGCGGATTTAAAAAGAATAGAAGTGGAATTATCATTAGAAAATTCTAATGAAGAAATAGAAAAGATGTATGATGAAATCATCGCAAATAAAGAACTATTATCAGAATTAGAAAAAATAGGTATTACATCAGAAGATGTAATTAAAGATAATGTTGTTAAAATCAACGATTTTTTAGAAGACATTAAATATTGCAAAAATTGCAAAGGTGTTAAACACTGTAAAAAGTCCACGAGACTTTTAAATACAAAATTATCATATATTAATGGAATTGTTGAAAGACAACTTGAACCATGTAAGTTTATTTTGCAAGATTTAAAAGTGGAAAATCTATTCTATTTTAAAGATTTTGATGATGATATCGATTCAAGAATTTTAGATAATGTCGACATGAATAAAACTAAAAAAACCATCTTTCAATGTTTTCTTAATGCAATGCAAAAAAATAATGGAAAATGGTTTTATTTAGTAGGGGCTCCTAGAACAGGTAGAACTTACTTTAGTATTGTTTTAGCCTACTCAGCAATTAATAGAAATAAAACAGTCAGCTTTATCAACTCATCTTTTAGATTTAAAGAATTAAGCGATTTATCTATGATAAATAAAGTTAAATTTGATTCAATGATGAAAACACTTACTGAGTGTGACATTTTATTCATCGATGATTTTGGAAATGAATATAAAAACGACTATATTAGAGACGGCATTTTATTTCAAATATTATATGCTAGATCTAATAAACATTTAGTGACAGTATTCACATCTGATTTTAGTATTGATGAAGTATGCACTTTATACTCGTTAAATAAAGCAGGAGCAATCAGAGCAAAACAAATTGGAAATCTCATCAAATCTAATATCGATGAAGAATTTAATTTTGGCGAGATTTCAATATATTAAATATATCGTTAACCTTTACATTTAAAGAAGCAAGATCATTATCATTTTCAATGATAAAATCGGCTTCTTTTTTTGTTTTTAAAAATGTAGTAGTGGAGTTGATATTTTTAATTTGAGCGTAAGCTTTTGAGTCTCTATTATTTAATAATTCATCCGCTTTTTTAGAAGTTATTGCGATCAAATAATCAAACATTGTCTCCATCTTTGATTCGAATAACAATGGTATTTCTATAACACGAACACTAGATAGGCTATTTTTTAAAAATACTTCAATTTTTTCTTTGACTAATGGATGGATATATTTTTCTAATTTTACTTTTTCAGTCAAATTATTATTTAAATATTCTCTTAAAATGTTTTTATCGACTTTATCGTTATCAAATTTTAAATTAAACATCGATTCAATATCATTTTTTATTTGAACTTGTTCATATAAATCTTTAACGATATCATCGCATTTTAAAACGTCGCATCCTAATTTTTTAAAGATGTTGACTACTTCAGATTTACCCACGCCACTAGGACCATAAATAGCGATATTTATAATTTCATTTTTATAAGGCTGACAAATTGGACAATAAGTTGTTCCTCGTCCGTTAACTCTTATTTTTCTTAATGGATGTTGACATATTGGACATGGTTGTCCTTTTTTACCATAAACTTGAAGTTGGACTTGGAAATTACCATCGATACCTTTTCCTGGGTGATAGGATTTAATGGTGGAGCCACCTGCTTTAATAGCTTTATTTAAAGTGATAATCGAATTATCAATAATGTTTTTGCAATCATCAATAGATAGTGAGGAAGGTTTATTTAAAGGATGGATTTTTGTCTTAAATAAAACTTCATCAACATAAATGTTGCCTAAACCCGCCATAACGCTTTGATCTAATAAAAATGTCTTGATTGGGATATTTTTATTTTTAGCTTTTTGATATAGATAATCTGGATCTTTAATATCGAAAGGTTCAAGTCCTAATTTAGCGATTTCTTTTTCTTTTAATATATTTTTTTCATTGCTTAATTTCATGATGCCAAAACTGCGCGAATCATCGTAGCAAAGTTTGCTATCATCATCAAAATAAAAGACAACTCGTGCATATTTTGAATCTTTTTCTTCCTTTTTGAATTGATAGTATTTTCCTTCCATTCTCAAATGAGATAAAAAGCAAACATCATCATCTAAATGGAATATTAAAAATTTTCCAATACGAGTAATATCTTTGATTGTTTTATTTTTAATAGAATTTATGAATTCTATTTTGTCATTTAAAATCGTTGAATCTCTTAAGACTTTAACATCGATAATCTTTTTGTTTTTAACGATATTTAACAAATTGTTTTTTATCGTTTCAACTTCTGGTAATTCAGGCATATTATTTACCTCCTATTTTGCATCATACCAAGTTTTGCCAAATCCTCCATTTACTTCTAATGGAACATTTAGTTTAACTTCTTCTTGCATGATTTTTTTGATATTTTCATAAACAAAATCTTTTTCTTTAATATCGACTTTAAAGATTAATTCGTCGTGAATTTGAGAAACCAATTTAGTATTTAGATGATTATCTTCTAACCACTTATTGATTTTAATCATCACGATTTTAATCAAGTCTGCAGCGGTGCCTTGAATTGGGGCGTTCATCGCTGCTCTTTTTGCAAATTCTCTTTTTTGATAATTGTTATCATAAATTTCTCTAAGATATCTTCTTCTTCCAAATAAAGTGGAAACATAGCCATTTTGTTGAGCGCTTAAAACGACATCTTTTAAAAATGAACCGATTTCAGGGAAGGTTAAATAAAAATTATCGATGATTTCCTTTGCTTGTTTAACAG
>JAHZFY010000014.1:0-1184 GCA_019421105.1 bacterium | reverse complement strand
TGGATATTTGTTCTGCTAATCCCCAATCAGAAATACCATAGACTATTCCAAAGTTGACAGCTTTAGCTTTTCTTCTTTGTAGTTCATTTGGTTCACCATCTAAATTAAAAATCAATTTAGCGGTGGCGCTATGGATGTCTTGATGGTTTTTAAAAATATCAAGCATCTTTTGACATTTTGATAAGTTAGCTAATATTCTTAATTCAATTTGAGAATAATCTAAAGATAGTATCTCATAATTATCATCTTCATAATAAAATGCTTTTCGAATCATCTTACCTTCTTCATCTCTTATCGATATATTTTGCAAATTAGGATGAGAAGAAGATAAACGACCAGTTGATGTTTGGGCTTGATTAAAAATCGCATGTATTTTGTTATCTTTACGAATGTAATTTTTTAATCCATCAGTGTAGGTAGATACAAGTTTTGCATACTTACGATATTCAATAATCTTATTGATGATTGGATGAACATTGATCAATTCTTTTAAAACTTCAATGCTTGTTGTTCCACCTTTTAAGTTAGGGATATTTAATTTATTAAATAAGATATCTGCGAGTTGTTTTGGAGATGCGATATTAAAGTCTTGATTGGCTAATTGATAAATATCTTTTTCTAATATGCTTAATTTAGATTTAAATTCATCGCCAAATTCATCTAAAGTCTTAACATTGATTGGGAATCCTTCGTATTCCATTTTGGCTAAAACACTAGATAAAGGTAATTCGATATCTTGATATAATTTTAAAGCATCAATATTTTCTAATTCTTTGATAATCTTTGGTTTTAAAGTTAAAGAGGCTAAAGAAATTAAAGATGTTTTTTTAACGCTTTTTGGATCTAATAAAGAAATAGAATCATCTTCATCACTTATATCGACTCCAAACATGGCCATCGTATTAATGATTGAACTATTAGATAGATTACTATCTAATACATAAGCGGCTAATAGTAAATCAAAGGAGACGCCTTTTAAATTAATGCCATATCTTTTTAAGGCGACTTCAATTGCTTTTGCAAAATAACAGCTCTTTAAAATCTTTTCATCTTCTATGATTTTTTTAAATGCTTCATCATTTGCTAAATCTTGGGCGTCTATATAATAGCATTTGTTATTAAAAGAGATGCTCACACCATAAATATCGCTTTCAAAATAGTCTTCTTCACTTTCTAAATCGATA
>JAHZFY010000013.1:16565-19659 GCA_019421105.1 bacterium | reverse complement strand
AAGGAATCATATACGTTATAACATTTCCACTTCTTGTTTTGTTTTTAACGGTTTATTTAATCATCTCTTTATTTTCTTTTATTGTCATCGGCATAAAAGGAATCATCTTATTTTTTAAAGGTGAAAATATAATGGGTGATTTAAAAGAAGATATTGAAGCTAAAAAAAGAATGGCAATCTTGCAAGACCCATTATCTTTAATACAACAAGAAATAAAAAAACAAGAACCAATTCAAACACCTCTAATAGATTCAAATAATGCTTTAGATAACTCGATTAAATCAGTGGAGTCAAAACCAATTTTACAAATTGAATCAAACGATTCTTTTAATCAAAATGTAAAAGAACCTGAAGAAGAAAAAATAATCGAGATTCATGAACCAAACGATATCCCTATCCCAGAAGAAGAGATAACCTCTACTACTACTTTTGAAAAAACATTAAAAGATATAGAAGGTAATAAAGACATTAAAGAAGTCACGGTAGATAATTCTCACATAATTGAAACTGATGAATATTTAGGAGATATGTATAAAGAAGAAGACCGCCCAACCAATACGATTTCTTCTTATGATAAGGAGGACTAATTTTAATGTTTACTAATGTATTAATTAAATTAAGTGAAACAGATATTAGAGTCCTTATCGCAATCTGCATGGTGCTTATTTTAGTATTTGTTATCGCTGGATATATTGGTTTATTTACCGCAAGAATAATGGCGTGGCAAGGAAGAAGAGTTGATGGCATGATGTCAGATATTGTCATCACTAGAGTTGTCGAAGATAAAAAAGGATTTTTAAGAGTTGCAAGAATCAAGAATTGGCGTTACTTTTTTAAAACGGCATGGATTCCTTTAATAATACTACTAATTGCGTTTGCTATCTTATTTGCCGCTGAAGCGTTCTATGAATTTACTTACAATATTTTTGATTACCATAAACAAGGCTTTACGACTTTATTATTTTTATGGGATTTTAATGATCCAGAAATATATGTCGACTTTTTTGGTATAAAAATAATCGGAGCTTGGCCACCACTAATTAATTCACCTCATTTTGAAGTTGAAGCTTTATGGTCTTATTTTTTCGCTCCAACATTTTTAGTAGGTGTTATCTGGTATTTAATTTGTTTACAATGTTTAATTGCTAGAACGATTAGAATATATAAATTAGCGGATTCTATCTACACAAAATCATTGGACGGATTCAATTTAAATCAAGAAAACATGAATCAAGTTAGAATGAATCAAATGAATCTGCAACAAATGAGATGGAATCAAGCAATCAACCAAGTCAATGCTCAAATGAATCAATTCACTCAACAAAATTTTACACCTAATCAAACAACACCACCGGTTGTGGATAAAGGTACAATCGATTCTTCACAAATCAACAATTTAGATGAACAAAATAAAAAATAATGCACTAGGCATTATTTTTTTAATTAAAGAACACGCAGATTAATTGATATATAAGATATATTGATAAGATGATATCCGCAACAATAAGTGCAACGTATATTCTTTTTCTTGATAATAATTTTTTCTTTTCGTCAACTTGATTATTCATATTAATATTTTATACTATTTGCGTTTCTTGGGAAAGGTTCTGTATCACGAATATTATTAATACCAGTTAAATACATGATAAATCTATCAAAACCAATACCAAATCCAGCGTGTTTGCAGCCTCCATATCTTCTTGTATCTAAATACCAATCTAATCCTTCACTGATTCCCATTTCATCCATTTTAGCTTTTAAGATATCATATCTTTCTTCTCTTTGAGAACCACCAACTAATTCACCGACGCCAGGTACTAATAAATCGCATGCTGCGACAGTTTTTCCATCGTCGTTTAAGCGCATGTAGAATGCTTTAATTTCTTTTGGATAATCTATTAAAAACACTGGCCCTTTAACGACTTGTTCTGTGATATATCTTTCATGTTCGCTTTGTAAATCCATACCCCATTCAATATTGGAGTTTTCAAATTTATGTCCGTTTTTAACTGCCTCTTTTAAAATGTTGATAGCCTCAGTATATGGCATTCTTTTAAATTCAGAAGTAAGGACTTTATTTAATCTATTTTTTAAATCTTTATCGATCATAGTTTCAAAAAAGTGCATTTCTGCAGGGCAATTTTTTAAAACATAATCAAAACAATACTTCACGCAGTCTTCAATTAAATTCATATTATCATTTAAATCCGCAAAAGCAATTTCTGGTTCAATCATCCAAAATTCTGCTGCGTGTCTTGGAGTATTAGAGTTTTCTGCTCTAAAGGTTGGACCAAAGGTATAAACGTTTTTATATGCTAAAGCAAAAGGTTCAACATGCAATTGACCACTAACTGTTAAATTGACATGTTTTTTAAAGAAAGCATTTGGGTCTTTTCCATTAGTAATAACATCAAAAACTTGACCAGCTCCTTCACAGTCATTAGAAGTTATGATTGGAGTGTGAACATAAACAAATCCTCTATCTTGGAAGAATTGATGGATAGCCATTGATAATACACTTCTGACTCTAAAGACAGCATAAAATGTATTTGCTCTTGGTCTAAGATGAGCAATTTCTCTTAAAAATTCAAAGCTATGTCTTTTCTTTTGTAATGGATAAGAATCATCGCATGCTCCTAAAACTTCTACATCGTGAACTCTAACTTCAAACGATTGTTTTCCATCTGGAGTTAAACATAATTCACCTTTAACGTTGATTGCATCACCAGTTTTGATTTGTTTTGCTTTGTTATATACTTCTTCTTTTTCTTTATAATAAACTAATTGGACATTGCTAAAATAAGTTCCATCATTAAATTCAATAAAGCCAATCGAACCATTATCACGGTTAGTTCTAACCCAACCATTTAGTTCCACTAATTCATGACCTTTAATATCACCACTTAAGGCTATTTGACGTAATTTTAAATCATCTAATACTTGATATGACATAATTTATACCTCGCTTTAAAATTTTAAACTTTAATTTTAATTAAATCAATTGAATTTAAGATAGTCCTCTATTTCCCAGTTAGGATCAACAGATATATCTAAATCAGCAAATACTTTTCGATCGTATAACATCGATCCAACC
>JAHZFY010000013.1:0-16555 GCA_019421105.1 bacterium | reverse complement strand
TATCAGTACAACACCACATCGGTGGAATGATAATATCTACTTTCATTTTTTTCGCTAATTCTTGCATCGTCTCTCTTAAATACGAATTAGCGGAGACACCACCAGCTAAGACAACTTGTTTAACTTTATATCTTTGCATGGCTTTTTTTGTTTTATCAATAATCATTCCAATCGCAGTATCTTGAAATGACTTACACATATCATTGATATTAACTTCTTCATGATTTTGTTCTAGTTTATGAACAAGATTGATGACATTTGTTTTTAAACCTGAATATGAAAAATCTAAAGAATCATCATGAAGTGGCATAGGTAATTTATAAGTGTGATTACCTAATTTAGAATTTTTATCGATTGGAATTCCACCAGGATATGGTAGTCCTAACACTCTTGCGACTTTATCAAAGCATTCACCAACCGCATCATCTTTAGTTCTTCCAATTATTTCAAAATTTAAATCTTCTTTCATTAAAACTAATTCAGTGTTACCACCACTTACAACGACGGCAAGCAAAGGAAATTTTAATTCTCCTACAAATCCATTAGCGTATATATGACCAGCTAAATGATGAACTGGAATCAATGGTTTATTATATAGTAAAGCTAACGTTTTAGCGGCTTGCATACCTACATGAAGGGCTCCGATTAAACCAGGTCCTCTAGTAACGGCAAAACCATCGATATCCTCTAATTTTACATTTGCTTTTTCTAAGGCCTCTTTTATGACAATAGATATATTTTCTGCATGCAATCTCGATGCGATTTCTGGCATGACACCGCCATATTTAGCATGGACATCAATTTGAGTAGAAACAATATTAGATAATAATTTTTCATCTTGAATAATCGCACATGCTGTCTCATCACAACTAGATTCAATAGCTAAAATTGTCTTCATTTTATTTAACCTCCCAAATCATGTATAACGCATCTTCTAAATCTTGATAATATTGCTTTTTAATAGTCTCCACATAAAACCCATATTTTTCATATAGTCCAATCGCGGATACATTAGATTTTCTAACTTCTAAAGTTACAAATTTAACATTTTCTCTTCGGACATTTTTAATCATCTTATCCATTAAATAAGTTGAAAAGCCTCTACCTTGAAACTCTTTATCAATGCATATTTTAGCAATTGTCGCCGAATCAAAGGTTATCCAATAATCGATGTATCCAATTATGCGTTCTTTTAACTTTAAAACATAAATGTAAGAACAAGGATTATTGTTGAACTCATTTAAATAAGCATCATAGTCCCAAGGGTTTATAAAATGTTTTTGTTCTAATGCAACAACATCATCTATTTCTTCAATTTTTAGTAAAGATACACTTAATTCTTCTAACATATGCTTAATCTTTTAAATAGACTGGTTTAAGACCTAAGGTTTCATTTAAAGGTCCATATTTTCTTTTTAAATTTAGCATTTGCAATGCTGTGTTTGGTTTTTTACCAGTCAAACCTAAATAATCAATATCCCCCATCAAAGAGTAATCTTTATGATTATCGATGAACTTTAATACCTCATCGTTTGTTAAAATTTGATCTTTTAAAATTACCTCATCATTTTTAAATACACCGATGTAAGATCTTTTACTTCTTGCATTAATCAAACATATGGAAGGTTTATCATCATCTTTCATCATGTGTAAAGAAGAGATTGGATAAATTGGAATATTTAACGCTAATGACATTGTCTTTGCAATTGCTAAAGCAATTCTTACTCCAGTAAAAGAACCAGGACCAATGCCAATTAAAACTTCCTTTATATCATTTTTATCAACTTTATTTTTTAATAAAATGTTTTCGATTTCTTTTACCATCAACTCAGATTGTCTTTGCCAACATTCATATCTGATCTCGTCGATGATTTGATCATCTTTTGCTAAAGCCACTAATAAGTCTTTATTTGAAGAATCTAAAATCAAACTAACCATTTAAAATTCCTCCAATCTATTAAAAAGATCATTGAGTTTTTTTAAATCACTGGTAATTGTGATATTTCTTTCGTCTTCTTTTAGATGCTTGATGTCGATGTTTAACACTTCCTCAGGAATCATTTCTTTAATATACATTGGCCATTCGATAACACATACCCCATCGCCATCGATAAATTCTTCCAATCCGATGTCTTTATTTCCTTCGTTTAAACGATATGCATCTATATGATATAAAGGCAACGGTTTATTAAAATAACACTTTAAAATGTTAAATGTTGGTGAGGTAACTTTTTCATTGATTTTTAAACCTTTAGCAATACCTTTCACCAAAGTGGTTTTGCCAGCACCTAAATCTCCAGATAAAGTAATGACTAAATTTGGATAGGCATGACGAGCAATTAATTCACCTAATTGCATTGTTTTTTCAGCTGAATTTGTAATTATATTAATCTTCATATTTATTTTGCCTTCAAAACTTTTAAATATTCTTGATATAGTTCTTTGATTTTTGCATCATCAAATGGAAAAACTCGATTTTCCATAGCGTTTTTCACATCGAGCAATTCAAGTTTTAAAACTTCATCTAACTCGCTTGAATATTCATATGTGCAACGATGATTTTGATACTCTTTTTCATCTAAGATTTTAATATTACCTTTTTCGGTTAATTTGATATCTAAATCATAGTCGATATATTTGATTGTATTTTTTTCAACGATGCAAGGAGATGCGATATTGCAATAATACGCAATCCCATTTTCTTTTAACATGCATATGACGTTATACCATTGTTTTTTTGAAAAAACAGTAACCGCAGGTTCTTTAGTGAACCATTTTCTACCATTTGTTTCAATTACCTTAGAGCACTTAGAGGCTACAACAATAAAATCTTCATTGTCTAATACAACTAAACCCCTATCCCAAAAACGATGAAAAACGCCATCGTGTTTATAGCTTTTTATTTGTACCCAATGATGTAGAAAGGACATATTATTCCTCGCTTTCTTTATTTAAGCCATCATCAGATGTTTTAATAACTTTATCGGTTTTTAAAGTTTTTTCTTTGAGCATCAATTCAAATAATTCAAAGATGACATCTTGATCTTTTTTAAATTGTTCAATTGGTTTTTTGGTGAATGGATGTTCAAAAGGGAATGACATCAAAGAATTATCATAACTTAAATAAACGGCGCTATGTCCACCCCAGATGACAATATTCATATTGACTAAGTGTTTATCTTCTGCAACTTTAATTTGTTTTAAAATCGATAAGAATTTATCGTTGACTACACCTTTATAATCTAAACCTGGATTAGCCCATATAGTCATTTGATTTTCATGGAAAACTTTTTCTAATTCAAAAGTATCATTTGGTAAGTCATATACCTTATCACCTTTTAAACAAACGTTGATGATAATTCTTCCATCAAATTTATAGTTATTATCAAATGATAAGTATTTACCGACAAATAAATCTACTTGTTTATTCTTTTCATCTAATCCAGAACAAGAAACATCGCTAACAATGAATGGATGATCCATAAATTTGCCTTTAACTACATTTCTTGAACCACAGCTAGCAACACCAACATAGCAACGATCAGCGCTGATAGTAGCAGCGTCCATTTTTTCATTTGGGTTCATGCTAGCATGTCTAAATTTTTCATCATGATAAACAAATGCATTAAATTTATCAGAGACAAGTCCCATATACTTTCTAATCATTTGTGGCGTTTTATTACGATTAAAAACATAAAAGACTAACACAGTTACAACACCAAGGCCTAAAAACACATAACCAAGTATTTTTAAAATATCGTTATTTTGTGTCCACATGATGATGCCAGCAATAATAAAGGCAACTACAACACCCATTATGATGTTAGAAACTAATTTTGACTTTTTGTAATTAGCGTAAACTTTTTTTCTTTCTTCTTCGATATCACTTTCAAAAGTATCGAAATTTATTTCCTTATTGATTTCAAAAATATCAACCGCATCCATGTTGATTGGTTGAATATTTTCTTGATTTGATAAATTTTGGTTCTCATTAGACATAAATACATCCTCCATTGAAAAATATTAACATATTTACAATGGAAAATCATTGAAAAACAAATCAATAAAAAAACGGAGCATAGCTCCGCTTTAATCAAGTTCAGTATTTTTCTTAATTTGATAACGCTTATTTATAATAAGAAGTGGCTTATAAAGCAAAATTAGAACAACTAACGATGCACCACATGCACCTGGTACATAGGTTAATTGATAAAGCATTGCAGCTCCAAATGAGTATCCATAAAATACCATGCTAGAAATAGATGAAGCAAGCATTCTTGCAAGACATACAATCAAGACACCGACCACCATAAATAAAACGCCTTTAAAAAATTCTAGCGTTTTAGATTTTGGGTTTTCTTTTACTTTCATAATCAAAGGATTGAATAGTCCTAGCAATCCAATAGATCCAAAGCCTAATAGATAATCAAATGGGAAATAAACAAAACCATAACCATCAGTTAAACATGTAATAAAACCAAAAATAATACCGGATGCGATAAAACCTTTAATAGGTCCATGTCTTAAAGTAATCACCATCAATGGGAACATAGCAAAGCCAATTGAACCACCAGTAGCGCCGATATCGATTTGTGCAAACATATCTAATACGATTGCAATCGCGACAAATAAAGAAATTTCCACCATTTCATATACGCTGATTTTCCCAAATTCGGTTTTATCCATATCAAGATATGTACAAAATGAAAAACCTAATGTTAAAACAGATAATAAAATGATGCCAATACTCATTGTAACTTCACTTTCTTCAACACCGATTAAAGAGGCATAAAAAGAAGGTGAAAAAACAAATAGCACAAAAGCAATTAAACCAAAGAAAATAGCCAATGGCCCAAATTGTTTAACATTATGATTGTATACACCAAATACAATGCTTAAAATCGTCAAGATAAAAGGTGTAAACATCAATACAGCCATCCAGTCAAAACCATGCGCAAAAATTGCAAAAATTCCAAGTTCACTGGATTCAGAATAAGTCACATATGGCAAAAAGATAAATGTGACCATAAGAGTTAAAAGTACTGCTAAAATTAACTCTTTTTTGAATTTTTTGACAAATTCCATAAAAAAATCCTCCAAACTCGGAGGCATAAAAAATATCCCTCCGCTAGCATTACCTAGATCAGGTATGGTCGAGCCCGTCATTATGCTCCTCTCAGCCAGATACGTCTAGCTCCCGCAAAACATTATAGAATAATTCAAAAAAATATCAATTATTTATTGCACCAACTAATTGGTTCCAAATTATTTTTTATAAGATAGTCATTGCACATTTTAAAATGATTATTATTGAACCATCCACCTCTATTCGCGCTTAAAGGTGAAGGGTGATTAGCCATTAAAATTAGATGGTTTGGATTATTCAAATATTTCGCTAAACTTTTTGCATATCCACCCCAAAGTAAAAACACGATTGGCTGTTGCAATGAATTTAGCAAGGTTAAAACATCTTTAAAAAATTTCGTATACAATGGGATGTTATGAGATAAAGGTTTTCCTTCTTGGACACTTAAAATAGAATTGAGCAACAAAACACCTTGTTTAGCTAAATAAGTTAAATCGCCATTGCTATAATCCATACAAGTGGAAAATTCATTTTCTATTTCTTTGAAAATATTAATCAAGGACGGAGGTACTTTAACACCTTTATTAACGCTAAAAGCTAATCCCATTGCCTGATTTATTTCATGATACGGGTCTTGACCAAAAATAACCACTTTAACATCTTTTAAAGGTGTGACATTAAAAGCGTGAAAAATATGGTTTTTTCTAGGAAAGCAAGTATGCAAATCATATTCATGATTAATAAAATCTATTAAATCATTAAAATATTTTTCTTGTCTTATTCTTTTAAAAAATTCAGGCCAAGTCTTTTCCATAGTTAAATAGTAGCACATTTCATAAGTTTACAAAAACATTTATATTGATATAATATAACTTGTGAAAATTTTAATTGTTTTTAACCATCCGGCTCCTTATAAAGTTAATGTTTTTAACGAATTGAATAAGTTGATTCCTATCGATGTTGTTTTTGAAAGGGATTCCGCAAGTAATAGAGACAAAAAATTTTATGAGCAAAATAAATATGAATTTACCCATTTCTTTTTGAAAAAGGGAAGATTTGGAGAAGAAAATTCCTTAACGCTAGAATTAGTAAATTTTTTAAAAAACAATAAATATGATCTAGTAATAATGAATGGTTATTCTACTCTTACAGAATTATTGGCTATATCATATTTAAATTTCCATAAAATTGATTGGTGTTTATTTATTAATGGAGGCATCATAAAAAGCGATTCTGATTTAAGGTATTGGTTTAAAAAAAGAATCATTTCTAGCGCTAGATTTTATCTATCACCATGTCCAGAATCAGATGATTATTTAATTCATTATGGTGCTAAAAAAAGAGATATTTTTTCATATCCAAATTCCACTGTTTATTCATATCAACAACTAGATAAACCTTTAACTAAAATTGAAAAAAATGAACTAAGAAAGAAATTAAATTTACCACTGGATGAAAAAATATTTATTTCACCTTGCCAATTCATAAATAGGAAAAACAATGTTCAATTAATAAAATCGTTTATAAACAAAAAAGAATATTTGCTATTGATTGGTTCAGGTGTACAACAACCTTTATACGAATCGATAATTAAAGAAAATAACATGAACAATGTTATCATTCTTCCATATAAATCAAGCGTGGAATTAAACGATTATTATAAAGCTTCTGATTGTTTTATCACCTTGTCTAAACAAGATATATATGGCCACACCACTAACGAAGCGATGAGCCAAGGCATTCCATGCATATCTTCTGATAATGTTATTTCATCTCTTCATCTAATTAAAAATGGTTATAATGGATATATAGTCGATGTGAAAAAACAAGAAGAAATTGATAACGCTATTTCAAATATCAATGAATCGATGAATGAAAATGCATTGAGCATTGCAAAAGAAAACACTATTGAAAAACAAGCAAGAGCTATATATGAAGCAATTTTGGAGATGACAAAATGAAAAACCATATTGTTTATGTGACAACCGCTATGGATGAAAATGATTTCAAAGAGTATGTCACTCATTGGAAATCAGCCCCTAACCCATCGAATCAAAATTTTCATAATAAGTTGATTAGATCGCTTTCAATAAATAATGAAGTAGATGTTATTTCAATAAGACCTTTTTCAAGAACTTTATGCGACCAAAAAAAGTTTGAAAAAGCAGTTACATGCTCAAAAAACATCACATGGCATTATTTGGCTATTTCAAGAAACATCTTTAAGAAGTTGATTAATTGCCGTTCGCAAATGAAGGCTCTTTTTAATAAATTAATTAGAAAAGAGACAATTATTTTTACAGACACAATCAATCCATCTTTAATATTGTTTTTAAAACACGCTCACAAAAAATCTGACAATAAAATCATCGGTGTGGTTACTGATTCACCATCAAATATTTCAAATACAAACAAATCTTATTCAACATATCTTTTAAATAACGCTTCAAATTTTGATGGCTATATCGCATTAACAGAAGAATTAAATGATTTATATAATAAACATCAAAAACCACATATTGTCATCGAAGGAATCGTAGAAGAAAAAACCTTTGAAAATAAGATAAATTTAAATTGTCCATACTTCTTTTTTGCAGGAGCGTTATTAAAACGATACGGCATTTATAATTTGATTGACGCATTTAAAGAAGTAAATAAAATTTATCAAGACTACTATCTATTTATTGCTGGACATCATGGCGATGAAAATGAATTGCTCGCTGCAATTGGCGATAATACAAATATTAGATATTTAAAAACACTACCTGTTAAAGATGTGTTGTACTATGAAAAAAATGCCGTGGCAAACATTAATCCTAGGCCGTTTTCAGAAGATTTAGATAGATTTTCTATTCCAAGTAAAACTATCGAATATCTTGTAAGTGGTGTCCCGACCATTTCTTCAAAAAATACAAAGCTTGCAAAATATTTTTCTCAAGAGATCATATGGGCTAAATCATGCGAGCCTGATGATTTAAAAGAAGCTATGATTAAAGTTATCACCATGCCAAAAGAAATAAAAGATGACATTACAAAAAAAGGACATGACAAAGTTATTAAATTATTTGGTTTAAATACTATAAATGAATTGATAAATTCTTTTTTAGCTGATATATCTAAGTAATATTTTTTCAAATTCACCAATGAATGAATCCATGCTTAAGTTATCTAAAAAATAAGAATAACTATTATTTGCTAACATATCCAATTGACCTTTATCCATCCTTGATATAAGGTCAATTTTTTTTGCTAAATCTTCGATGCTTTCATCGATTAAAACACCACCATTAGATCTAGTTAAAATGTCTTTACCATCACCTTGAAGCATAGCTAATATTGGCTTTTTAAAACCCATCGACATAACTAGTTTATTAGGTATAGTAGAACCAACGTATCCATCACCCTTTAAAGATATATATAAACACGACGCTCCCTTAAAATAAGGCGCGGATTTTTTAAAAGGAATACTACCGTGATAAATTACTCGATTTGTTTGATTGTATAATTGAATATTTCTTTTTAATTCCTCAACATTAGGACCCATGCCAATAATATCAAATATGACGTTTTCATTATTAACTTTCGACATAGCTATAGGTATATTTTCAACCATCTGTATTCTACCTATATTACCGCAATATAAGATATGAAACTTATCATCAAAATCATGTTTTAAAATATTATCATTATCATGGCATAAAGGTGGTTGTATCAATGTATACATATCAATGGTTTTGATATTTAAAACATCTTCAAAATACTTTTTAAAGGACGGTGAACCAACAATGATTGCATCAGTTTTTGAATATAAACTTTTCGACCATTTATATAAGACTTTATACATCAATGATTTTTTATTGACAGCTTTTGTAATCAAAACCGATTCAGGCCATAAATCAACACAATAACAAACATGTTTAACATTGAATCTTTTCTTATATAAATTTGCAGGAGATAAAATCGTGACAGGTGATAAAGACATCGAAAAAACTAAATCGTATTTTTCTTTACATTTTTTAACCCATTTTTTTGCGTTCCACCAAAAAGATAAATAGTTTAAAATGATTTTTATTTTATTGTGTTTTTTAGCTACGATTTTAACACGATTTACTTTGACACCATTAATTTTTTCAAAACGAACATCTTTATATTCAGGCAAAATTTTATCATAGCCATAATTTGGAAGTCCGGTCAAAACACTTACTTCATGGCCTTTTTTTACTAACTCTTCACAAATATTGCTAATCACAAAATTTTCTGGATAATAATATTGGCATACAACTAGGATTTTCATCTTAAAAATTATAACAAAGTTATACTTTAAATTAAATATAACAATAAGTTTATGTGTATTTTTTTATAAAAATAAAATACAATCATATTTATGAAAGATAATATAAGAACAAATGTTATTGTCAATTTAATTAGAACATTAGCCTTAACAATTTTGTCTTTTATTACTTTTCCTTATGTTTGCCGTGTGTTAGGAGATGCTTCATTAGGCCTATATACATGGTGCAATACTTTTGTATATTATTTTTTAATATTAGCTAAAATCGGCATTCCAAACTTGGCGATAAGAGAATGTGTTAAAGTTAGAGATGATAAAGAAAAATTATCAAATAGAGCTCAAGCATTTTTTCTATTGCAACTGATTACCACTGCGATTAGTTTTGGCTTGATGTGCATACTTATTTATAGTGTTCCTCAACTATTGGAATCTAAAGCTATTATCTTTTTATTATCGATTAATTTTCTTTCAGGAGCATTTTCTTTTGAATGGATTTTTATTGCTTTAGAAAAACAATTTTACATGTCGATTAGATCGATTATCGTCTTAGCAATTTCAGCAATACTAATTATTGTCCTTGTTAAATATCCAGAAGATATATATGTTTATTCATTATTAACCGCTAGTGTTACTTTGATAACTTCTATTGTTAATTTTATATATGTAACAGAGTTCATATCGTTTAAAAAAACAATGCCATATAATTATAAAAACTACGCAAAACCCCTATTAATATTATTTTCTTTATCAATGTTATTAGCTTTTTATAATCAAACAGATACATTCATTTTAGGTTTTATCAATACCAACAAACAACAAGTTGGTTCATATTCAGTTGGCATAAAAGGAATCGACATTATAATTGGTGTCATCGCCGCTCTTTCCACTGTCTTTATTCCTCGAGCGGCCTATTATTATGAAAAAGAAGATAAAAGATTCTTTAATAACTTAAATAAATATTCAATTAATATTTGTTTGTTTATCGTTTTGCCAGCAATTATTACTATGTCGATCATGTCAAGGCAAGTAACATCTTTAATTGCTGGACCAAATGGATATGACGATGCTAATTACATTTTGATCATTTTATCCTCTATGATGTTTACTTACTCAATTTCTGATATCATCTATGGACAAATATTGCTACCAATGAAAAAAGAAAAATATTATTTATATGCAAT
Organism: bacterium; assembly: GCA_019421105.1. GTDB lineage: Bacteria > Bacillota_I > Bacilli_A > RFN20 > CAG-826 > CAJOOD01. The sequence continues at coordinate 5,997 of JAHZFY010000013.1, read as the reverse complement.
ATTAGGAGGAACAATATTAAATATTTGCTTGTCCTTAGTGTTTGGCTTATTAATATTTAATAATAGACCTGCTTTAGGCGTTGCTATAGGCACTATGACAAGCGATTTATTAGTTTTGATATTTTTACTTGCGATTACATGGAAATGGTCTTATAAAGCCTTATTTAATAAAAATAGCCTCAAATTATTAATTGCAAATGCTGTTATTGTTGTCATCACACTTTGTTTAAATAACTTCTTCCCAATAAATCAACTATGGTCAAATAGCGATATTTCAATGATGTCTTCATATATATTAGAATTGATAACGATTGTTTTTATCGATGCAATTTGTTATGTAGTAGTTTTATTAATCTTAAAAGAGAATTTAGTAAGTTCTTTTATTAAAAGAAAATAAAAAAAGATGTGCACCGCACATCTTTTTAATTAATAGGTTAATAAGAATCTCATATTGAAGGTATTATTTGTTGCAGTTTTAGAAATATAAACTTCATAACAAACGGCGTCATCTTTTCCTTCATTGACAATTAAATAGTAATTGACCATTGTATCTGTTTCATAATATGGATCAATCTTATAGCCTTTAGCATTTAATGCTGATTTATAATTTTCTAATTCATTGCTATCTGTTGATGTAACTTCAAATTCCATCATCAAGTTTCCAGCAAAGTTTGTTTGTTTATAAATTACTTTATTAACATTACTGGATAAAGAAGGGAAAACATCTTTATCTTCACTGCTAGAAAGCATATATGTTTCAACAGCGTCTTTAGGCCAAGTAGAAGATACGTGAGTATTATCGATATAAGCTAAAACATACATAATTGAATTGCTTTCAAAATAGACATTTAAGTAATACTTTGAAATATATTCTTCGCTTTCAGAGATGGTTTTATAATAGAAGTAATTATTTTTACTTTCATCGCTCAATTTATCGTCTTTAATAAATTGATTTGTATCATCGCTAATTAGGTCTAAATAACCATTGAATACTTCAATGTCTTGTGTAGGGTACATCAAAGCAATCATATTTAAATAAGAATAATTAACAAAAGAGTAGTTAGACTCATAATCGTATGTAGGAACATAATCACTTGGTAAAACTTCACTAGTATTTCCACTTGAAACTTCAGTTCCAATAGTTTCAAATACGCCTTTATAATAAGGAATTTGAATATCAGGATGAATTGTCTCCATGATATCTTTATCTGCATCTAACCAATCTTCAATAATTATATAAGATGGCTTATTTTGTGATGAAGAAGTATTTCCACTACAAGAAGCTAATCCTAATGGAAGCAATAATAAAGTGAGTAAGGCAAAACTTTTTCTCATAGTCATTATCCTTTCTTAGGTGTAGGGACACCATCAACAAATTCCCACATGCCCTTCCAATAAACTTGGCATGTAGTATCATACCAACCAGCAGAAACTAAAACTTCATTGCCTTTATCATCAACTTCAATGACAGGTTCAGGCATACGAATGCTATTTACTTCATCTTTGCTGACATTAAGATATATAGGCATCTTGCCTTCCCCTTCTTTTCTAACATCTTGGAAAGCAAATTTTTCAATAGTTAGTTTGTTTGGGTTATCATGTGGAATATAGACATATTCTAAATTATATGTCTTTGTAAAAGATTGGGTTTTGATTGTATAAATATTCTTATTAATATTTACGCTTTCTAAAGATTCGCATCCTAAAAATAATGCGGAAGGAATTGTTGTTAAATTAGAGTCATCACCTGGAAGAGTGACTTTTTTTAACAATTTAGAATTTTCAAAAGCATTAGCCTCAATTGTTGTTACACTATCTGGAATGACAATTTCTTCTAAGCCAGTATTAGCAAATGTTTTAAAAGAAATATATTGAATACCTGTAAAGCTAGTGCCAATGTGTCTAGTTTCAAAATTAACTTTCTTTAAATTCAATGCATTTTCAAACATCGAAGGTGAAGTTTTTAATACATTTGCAGGGAAAGTAAACTCAGTAATGGCAGTGTTTGCAAAAATAGAACCGGAAGACGAAGATGTTGAAACAACTTGTAATGTTTTAGGTAATGTAACTTTATTATATGGAGTTAGTTTATTTTGATTTTCATCAATTAAGACGATGCTTTTTAAATTAGATGTTTTACCATCTTTAGTTTTAAAAGCTTTTGGTTGAATAGTACCAATTCCATAGAAAACTTCATTATCAAAATGATCGTATTCAAGTCTTCCTTCATACATGTAAACAGTTTCTAATTCGTCAACGTTTTCTAAAACGCTTTCAGAAACAACCGTCACATTCATTGGGAAAGTAAATTCGGTTAAACTTGTATTTTTAAATGCACTTTTGCCGATATAATTGATGTTTTCATATCCACCTTCATCAAAGACAAAAGAAGTTAGATTTTCACAGCCATAGAATGCATAATCTGGAATATTTAAATTGCTAGGCCAAGAAAATTCTTCGATACTTAAGCAGTTTTTAAATGCCCCATTGCCAATATGTTCCATTGTTTCAGGAAGATTAATATCGACAATAGCAGTACCCATCAAAGCTTCTTCACCGATAGAAACCACTGATTCATTAATGGCAATATCACTTAAATTATTGCAATTAGCGAAAGCACTTTTACCAATTCTTTTTGTTGAAGAAGTCAAGCTGACGCCTTTTAAATTAGTAGCGTTTTTAAATGTATCATTTGGAACAGATTCGATATAACTTGGAATTTCAACATAGACGATGTTTTTATTTCCAGTAAATAATCCGTTTGACCATTGAGAAATCTCATCGTTCCATTCATCAAAGTAAACATAGTTGAAATCACTACCCTTAAATTTATCAGGGATAACTGAATCTTTATTTTCAACTAAAACTGTATTAGGTTGAATAACATTATAACCGACTTTATATAAAATATCGGAAATGACATGGACATTATCTTCATCCAAGTTTTTCAAATATGCGGTTTCTTCAAAAGCTTCCGCGCCTAAATGTGTAATGTTATCAGAAAATTTAATATTGGCTAAATTAGTACATCCATAGAATGCATAATCACCAATGTATTCAATTGTATTAGGCATTACGATTGTTTCTAATTTAGTAAAGTTAGCAAACGCTGAATTAGCAATGCCTGTTACCTTTAAACCATTGACGGTTTCAGGAATGATGAATTTTGAAGGATATTCTTCATATTTCATACCATTTTTATCAACGATTTGTGGATTAAATTTGGTAATTGTAGCAACTTTTTCACCATTAGGATTAGCGCTATAGGTGTAGGTGACATATGGTAAACTAGCGATGTCTTTAAGCCAAATAGTCGCACTTAATGTGTAAATGACACTTAGTGTTATCACACCAGCTCCTAAACATGAAAAACCAATGATATAATTTCTTTTTTTAGCCTTGAGTTTTCTTTTTCTTTCTTCTTCTTGTTTTTTAGTCAAGACTTCCATCATTTCAAATTTATCAGCTTCTGCCATCGCTACTCACCTCCCTTGTTTGATAATTCTTGTTTATATTTTTCTAACTCAGCTTTATTAGCTCTAACAAAATGTCCTTTTTCCACTTCATAAAAATCAGGGACATCATCTTCTGTGTAGTTATGCATTAAAGGATTATAAACGATGATTTTTTTCTTTTTCTCAATCTGTGGATCAGGAATAGGAACTGCAGATAATAATGCCTTGGTATATGGATGTAAAGGATGTGAAAATAATCTTTCAGCAGGGGCTAATTCCACTAATTTACCAGCATAGATAACAGCGATTCTATCAGAAATATATTTAACGATTGATAAGTCGTGAGCGATAAATAAAACTGTTAAATTATTTTTAATTTTAAAATCTTTAATCAAGTTTAAAACCTGCGCTCTAATCGACATGTCTAAAGCGGATATTGGTTCATCAGCAATGACGAATTCAGGATTCATAACCATGCATCTTGCAATACCGATTCTTTGTCTTTGTCCGCCTGAAAACTCATGAGGATATCTTGAAAGATATTCAGGTCTTAAACCAACTTGTTCCATGATAGATTCAACTTTATTTAATCTATCTTTTTCATCTTCATACAAATGGAAAGCTCTTAATCCTTCACTGACGATATAATCGATGTTAGCTCTTTCATTTAAAGAGGCGGAAGGATCTTGGAATATCATTTGAACTTTAGTTTTTAATAAACGTTCACGTTTTTTAGGAATCTTTCCAGAAATTTTGACATTGTTATAAGTGATTTCTCCACTTCTAACAGGGTTAATTCTAATGATGGCTCTACCTAAAGTGGTCTTACCAGAACCTGATTCACCAACTAAACCTAAAATTTCGCCACGTTTGATATCCAAGTTTAAGTGATTGATGATTGTTCTTTCAACAGAACCGAGTTTAAATGAGATTTTGACATCTCTCATTTTGACAATTACATCATCAGGATTTTGTTGTTGAGAAATGGCAAATTCATCTACAAATTGTTCAGGTTTTTTATTCTTCATTTGCTAAATCTCCTTCCTGTCTTAGTAATTCTTTTGAGGCTCTTTTCATCCTTTTTCTTAATTCTTGAATGACGATTGGCTTTTCAACTTTTGGAGCATTAGGATCTAATAACCAAGTTTTAGCCATATGTGTTTCGCTTATTTGAGTTCTAGGTGGATTAGCTAAAAAATCAATATTCATCGCATAAGCATTTCTTTCTGCGAAAGCATCACCGACAATTTCTTTAGAAAAGTTAGGTGGGTTACCTGGAATATAAGATAATGGTTCATCTTTACTACCTAATTGAGGCAATGAAGATAATAATGCCCAGGTATATGGATGAGCAGGACGATAGAATATATCTTCAGCAGTTCCACATTCGACGATTTCACCACCATACATAACAGCGATTCGATCAGCAATATTAGCGACGACCCCTAAATCGTGTGTGATGAAAATTGTGGTCCATTTATACTCTACTTGTAGTTCTTTAATCAATTGTAAAATTTGAGCTTGAACAGTAACGTCTAATGCAGTTGTTGGTTCATCACAAATTAAAATTTTTGGACGACAAGCTAATGCAATAGCAATGACGACTCTTTGTCTCATTCCACCAGAATATTGGAAAGGATAATCATGATATCGTTTTTCTGCATTTGGAATTTGAACTTTTTTTAATAAATTAATGGCTTCTTTTTTAGCTTCATGAGAAGTCATTCCATGAGGCTTACCAGAAATTTTATAGCTAGCTTCTTTTTTGCTTGCATAAGAATACATCAATTTATTAAACCATGTCAATTTGCCTTCATGGCTATTGAGCATGTCTTTATAAATTTCTTCTTCAATTCTTTTTCTTTTAGCATTTTTTTCAGCTAAATAGTCTTCTTTTTCATCGCTAGACATGGCTTTGATTTTATCTTTTTCCACCATTAAATCTGCATGATGTTTTTTTCTATATTCTTTTAATTCTTCCTTAGAAGGTTTTGAGTGCAATTTTAAAACTTCACTAATTTGATATCCAATAGAAAATAAAGGATTTAAAGAAGTCATTGGGTCTTGGAAGATCGTAGCGATTTTTCTTCCTCTAATTTTTAACCAAGATTTGTTATCTTTTAATTGAACTAAATCTTGACCTTCAAATAAAACACTGCCGCTAGATATAAAACCATTAGCGTCTAACATACCAGTAAACGTTTTAGTAAAAACAGATTTACCAGAACCAGATTCACCGACGATAGCAAGAGTTTCACCATCATAAATATCTAAGTAAATATCTCTTAAAACATGAGATTTTTTTCCTCTAGTTATAAATCCAACAGATAGATCAGAAACGGATAATACTTTTTCTTTTTCCATATTTTTTCCTCCTTATCGATGGGTTTTAGGGTCGGTTGCATCTGAAATTGCAAGACCTAAATAAAAGAAGCAAACAGTTAAAGGCACCATGACGATTAATGGACCAATCAATAAGTAAGGATGATCCATCCAAGCCACACCTTTAGTCGCTTGAGTTAAAACTTGTCCTAAAGTAATG
>JAHZFY010000012.1:5674-20366 GCA_019421105.1 bacterium | reverse complement strand
CGAGCAATAGGTATCAACAATGTTACAATTTTATAAATACTTTTATATTATCTTTAAGTTCCACAGGATCTTTAAATTCATCTTTTGAAGCCGCTACAAAAAATCCTAGTGATGAATTTCTTGTTGAATTAAACGGTATAAATCATCTTGATACAATAGAAAAAATTAAATATTTAGATAGATTTTTCCCTTTTCACACTTACTTGATATTTTTAGATGTCATTGATATTTACAATCAGCAAGGTGGAGATATTTTAATAATGTCTAAATACTTAATAAAAGAATCAAGATTAAGACAAGATTACATTGAGATCTGTAAAAATTTAGCCTTTAAAAAAATCGTAGAGTTAATTATTTTATGGTCTTTGTCTTTATCGATTTTGATTATTTTAAGATTTGGTCTTTCTAACTTTTTTATGGAATTATCTAAACAGATTTTTTATCCAATATCAATTTGTGTTTACTTTCTTATTTTTCTAGTTTTCTTTCATTTTTCAATAAAGGCATTAATAAAAATTGATGTAAAGGGGATGATAAATTATGAACAGGTTAAAAAATAATATAATCTCGCTAGGGCTAGATTATAAAAAAGAAGTCATCACATTTTCATTGTTGAATTTATTTTTATTAGGAATAATTATTGCCTCATTTATTTTTTTAGATCTAGTTTTTTCTATCATTTTAATCTTAATTAGCGGTGGAATTGATCTATTATATTTTTATCGATATGTTTTGATTAAAGATAAGATAACTCAACAAAATGAGGAGCAATTCATTACGATGATTAATTATCTTGAAATATTTTTATCAAACCAAATGAATGTATATAATGCTTTGATTAATGTTAAACAATATTGCAATCAATATGTATCGCATCATCTTGATATTTTGATTAATCAAATTGATAATGATAAAACTATAGAACCTTATATCACTTTTTCTAAAGCCTTTAAAACATCTGTTTATGAAGACATTATGATTGCAATTTATCAGATGAGTGTCGATGGGGAAAACATAGAAAGACTAAATCAGTTTGATTTCCAATTTCAAAGAATAAAAGAAAACGATCATCAACTTCAAATAAATAAAAAATCTAGACAACTTGACACTTTATCTACATATCCATTAATTTGTTCAGCTTATATTACCATAGTTTTAACACTTAGCATCTTATTGATAATGGGGGATATAATAAATGTCTTCTAAGTTTGGGTTAATATTGTCTATGCTTTTTGTTGTTGCTTTTTTATTGTTTGGTATAGATATGATTGGCATACAATTTACATATTCAGAATTAGATCAAAAAGCTATAAGCATTAGTTATTTGATATCTAAAAGAGGAAATATCGATGATGAGTATGTAATTTATTTAGAAAACAAATATGACGTTAAATTCACATGTCTTACAAATTGTCAACCGATGTTTGGAGACATTGTCGAATATAAATTAGAAGAGATATATAGACCTCTTGTCATATCTAATGATGAGATGGTTGTCTCCGTATATCGCTCTGCAGTTATTGGCTATTACAACTGATAAGGAGGTTATTATGTCAGAAATTAAAGGTCAATTATTAGGAATTGTTTTAGTTGCAATTATATTTGGAACGGTTGCAACAGCATTAGGAGTGTTGTTTGCTAATTTAACAGACAAAGTTGAAGAAAAAGTCACTTCTATTGTTAACAAAGACTATGGTCCTGCTGCCGCGATTGACAAACAATTACAAAATTATTAATTAAAACGCCTCATTTGGCGTTTCTTTTTTGACTAATATAAAGTTTTTACTATAATATAAAAAAGAGGTTTTTTATTATGAATGAAGTTGCCACAAAAATTAAAGAGATTATGTCAAATCACGTCGATGTCAAAGACGCAACTGCTGACACACCATTAAGTCAATTAGATATTGACTCATTAGATTTAGTTGAAGCTATGATGGAAATTGAATCTGAATTTAACGTTGAATTCACAAATGAAGAAATTTTAAGCCTTAAGTGTTTTAACGATATTGTTAAATTAGTAGAAGCAAAAAAATAATTCGTTAAATTTAAAAAATATCTTGCGCTGCTTGACACAATATGATAGTATTCTAAATGCGCAAACGCGCAGTTAGGTGCCTACTTAGCTCAGTCGGTAGAGCTATCGGCTGTTAACCGATCGGTCGTGGGTTCGAGTCCCTCAGTAGGCGCCATTCGGTTTAGCTGGCCCGTTGGAGAAGAGGCTTAACTCATATGCCTTTCACGCATACATTCATGGGTTCGAATCCCGTACGGGTCACCATCTGAATCATTATCCGAACACGTAGAGTGGTCGGATTTTTTTGTTAATTGTAGAATTTATGATGATTTTTCATACAAATTTATTAAAAATCTTTACACTGTATAAAAAATAACTTGCTTAAAATTATCCTTATTTTTACTTATGCGCCTACGCACGTATAAAATTAAATTTTTGATGAGTTTTTTTAAATCACGGTTAATTTTTGATGAGTATATCATAGATATAATACCAATTAGTTATGGTATTTTTTTAATTTATTGCTAAGAAAAAATTTTGTCTTTATAATAAAATCAACAAATGCTTAAGCGTTTAAGCGAATAGGAGGATAAATGAAAAACACATTTTTAAAATCTTTATCGATTATATGTGGAACAGTTGTTTTAGCTATGACCGGATGTGGTCCTACAACTACAACAACTGATACGATCGATAAAAGTAGTGACATTACTCATGAAGTCAACTACTACGACGGGGAAAAGGTTATCCACACACAACAAGTTGGTGATAAAGAAAAAATCACCGAATGGGATCCAACTACCACAATTGTCGACAAAGACTTTTTTGGTTGGTATGCCGAACCAACATTAACTCACGAATTTGATTTTGATAAGGTAGTGGAAGATGATGTCTCTATTTTTGGTGCTTTCGTAGCATATAAAAAAGATACAAGAAAATGGGGCATTGCAGGTTCAGGTGCATCTCCTATTTTAAAAGCATCAAATTGGGGTAAGGTTTTTAACGAAGAACATTATCTTAAAAATGAATCAACTGATAAAGAAAATATTTTCACAATCACTTTGGATTTATTTAAAGGCGATCAATTCCAATTCACTGATCCAGTAATTAAAGATGAAGGAATTACTTGGGGTCATCAAAGAGGTGGCAAATACTTAGTTAATCCTATTGTTGATGATGTTGAGTATTTCTCAGTTGGTGGTGGGTTAGGTAGCGATAATTACACTTCTAATATTACCGCAAATGTCGATGGTAATTATAAGTTTACCTTACATACATATCCAGCTGGTGATTTCCAAAAAGATAACACCGAAAATACTTATGACAATCGTAATTACTACGACAAGATTGTTTGGGAAAGATTAGGCGACACAGTCACTGAAAAACCAAAAATCGAAACAACCATCTTCATGAAAGGTGCTCAAATTACAGGTTGGGGCAACTATGTCAACGATCATACAAAGATGGTCGAAACTGATCAAAAAGGCGTTTTAGCGCTATCTAATGTCTATTTAAAGGCTAACGATGAATTCTTATTTGCATCACAAAATAAAGATACAAATACAGGCGAAGTATCTGAAGGTAATGTCTATGTTCGTTATTCTAATTTAGATGAAGAATCTAAAGCCGTTATGGATAGCAAACCAAATATGAACATGGTCGTTAAAGAAACAGGTTATTACACATTTACATATACTGTTGAAACAACTGTATTAAATATTAAAAAAGTTGATTACACACCAGTTGTTGCTGATTATTATTTTGATGGTTCATTCTGTGGTTGGAAAGGTGTTGGAAACGATACTTATAAATTCGCTGCAACTACTGATAATCCAGAAGTCTACACATTAAAAAATACTGTTACTTTAAAAGAAAATGATGAAATTGGCATTCAATATTATGATGTCGATGGCGAAGATGGTAAAAAATATATCGATTTCTTCTCAGCATCTTATGTCGTTGCTAATGAAAACTTTGATTTAACAACTAAAAACAACGCTATCTGTAAAGTAGCAGGTGAATACCAAGTTACATTCAACGTGTATAGTCATTTAATCACATTGACATTAGTTGAAGCATAGATTTAATAAAAGAACAGCTAGGCGCAAATGCCTAGCTGTTCATATTACAAGTTTATGATTGGTGACATTTTCTCTAGATGTCGCTTTATCAATAGTTTCTAAAATTAAGTTTAACTTATCATCGGTGTTTAAGTTAATACATTCACATTCCACACCCTTTAATTTAAGAAAATCGTATATAGATTTATTTAAAGAGATCAATTTGTTTGGATAATTTATAACATCATTTAAATCATCAAATGATTCAATGAATTTAACATGACATTTATCAGCGATTAAGTTATTTATTTCCTCATCATTATATTTCAAAGACAAATATAATATTTCCTCATCATTTTTTAAGAAATTAAAGTTATCGCTGATTTCAAAAAAGATATCATCATTTATCTGACAATCAATAGATATGATTGGCACATAATTAACATTGGCAAGTTCTTTGAAAATTTTTTTAGAAATTCGATATGTGATAATAGCGTCTACATATATATATGTAGCAATTTTACTTTTTGGTGCTACAGCTAAATTGCAAGATTGTTTTTTTAATAAACTGGCAAAAGCATCAATAAAATCTAAAATTTCAGCTTTATATAACATAAAGTCACTATCTTCATAAAACAATAAAATGTTTTGCGTCTTACCAGTCGCTAATGCTTTGGCGTATGGGTTTAGACGATATTGATATAAGTTAGCGATCTGCAATATTTTTTGTTTTGTCTCATTAGAAATTCTTTCATCATCTCTGCCATTTAAAACATAAGAAACAGTGGCGATGGAAACATTACAATACTTCGCAATATCAAGCATTGTGATACTTTTTTGTTTAGTTCTCATATCAAAAGTTTAAAAAAATTTTTAAAATTTATCAAATATTTTATAAGGAGATTAAAAATGGATTGTTCATCTTTAAGACATTGCTGTGAATCGATATATTCTCATCCAATTGATAGCAATACTATCCAAATAAGATTACAAACAAAAAAAGACGACGACATTAAATGTGTGGATTTATTATATAATAATAAATACTTATTTCATATGGGTGTTGAATCTTTAAGAGTTAACAAATCTTTTTGCGATGAATATTTTGATTATTACATTATCAACAAGCGATTAGATGATACTAGATTCGCTTATATTTTTAAAATCACTTTAACCAATGACGACGTTTTTTATTTTAGTGAAGCAGGAGTGGAAAAACAATACGATGTAAAGAAGGGGTTTTATAGTTTTTTTCAAGTTCCATATATAAATAAAAATGATGTTATTTACAAGAATAAAAAATGGATAAATCGCGTCTTCTATCAAATCTTTGTCGATCGATTCAATAATGCTAGTTTAGATGGACAATGGCAAAAAAATATCAATGAAACAAATTTAGCAGGTGGAAACTTAAAAGGTATAATTTCAAAGCTTCCTTATATAAAAAACTTAGGTGTTGACGCTATTTATTTAACGCCAATATTTGAGTCTAATACAAATCATAAATACGACATATTAGATTATTATTCTATAAGTAAAGACTTTGGAGATGATGACGATTTTAAAAAGTTGATAAACGAAATACATAGCAATGATATGGTCATTATTTTAGATGGTGTTTTTAATCATATAAGCGATAAACACCCATTTTTTATCGATGTAATTAAAAAAGGGAAATCTTCAAAGTATTTTGATTGGTTTTTTATTAAAAATGATCATATAGACACAAATGAAGTTAATTATGAAACATTTGGGATGTGTAAAGACATGCCAAGATTAAATTTAAACAATAAAGAAGTTCAAAAATATGTCATTCAAATTGCAACTCATTATGTTAAAAACTACCATGTAGATGGTTTTAGATTAGATGTATCAGATGAAATACCTCATCAATTTTGGATAGAATTTAAAAAAGCATTAAAACAAGTAGATGAAAATATCTTTTTAATAGGTGAAAATTGGCATAATGCCCACGCATATTTAAACTCTGGATATGAATTTGATTCAATTATGAATTATTCTATAACCAAATCTTTAATCGATTTTATCGCTTTAGAAAATGTTGATGTAGAAACATTTAAAAATCGAATAATATCAAACTTGATGCGTTATAAGCATAACGTGAATTACCATTTATTAAACTTGGTTTCTTCTCATGATATCTTAAGATTTTATAGTGAATGCAATGATGAAGATAAATTAATTTTAGCGTATGCGTTCATATTTATGTATATTGGTATACCATGCATTTATTATGGCGATGAAATAGGGCTTTTAAGCGTCAATAACAACCCTTATTTTAGAACTTGTTTTGATTGGAATAAAAATAATTGGAACAATAAAATACATACATATATAAAAGAGTTAACAAAAATACATAAAAAGCATTTTATCAACGAAAAAGATTGTTTGATATATTGCCAAGACGAATTATTGATTATCAAAAGGGACAAATTAACTTTATGTCTCAACATGAATAAAAATGACATCAAGATAAATATTGATAATGACAACATTTTATTGTCGAACAATTTTATCGATAACACTTTAAAATATAAAGGCTTTATAATTAAGGAGAAAAGATATGAAAAATAATAAGTTAATAGTTTTATCTATCGCTATGTTTTCTTTGTTGTTGAGTGGATGCGTTAATAAAACACAAACAACTACTTCTAGTGGTGGGGATTCAGTTTTTTCTAAATTCAATGGTCAATTAGAAAGAAATGTTGAACTGAAAGTTTTAGAAAATGATACCGCTATTAAAATGGGTTATTTCGATGAGATGATTCAAGCTTTTAACAAAGAATATGAAGAATATGGCATTACCGCAGTCGATGCTAATCAAGGTGAGTTTGCAGATTTAGCCAATAGTGGTCCTTATGGTTATGGTCCAGATGTTTTATATCAAGCAAACGATGTCATCATGAAATATGTTGATCAAAAACATGTTACTCCTTTGCCAGTCGATAAAATCGAAGCTTTAAAACACATTCCTGAACAAGCCCAAAATGCATATAAAGCCACTGTTAATAATACTACTTATACTTTTGGTGTACCGATAAATATTCAATCAGGACTTTTATATTATCGTAAAGATTTATTGCCAGCTGATTGGCAAACATCTTGGGATAAAGATAAAAACAATGTTCCAGATATGGTAGAAAATCTAGCGGATTTGTATAAATTTTCAAAAATCCGCAACCAAAACAATCCAAAACAATACGGTTTTGAATATTCGATTAATGACTTTTATTTTTCAAGTGGATTTTTATTTAGCTATGGAGCGTATGTTTTTGGTGATAATAACACAAATACAAAAGATGTTGGTCTAGGCGCAAACGATGCAAAACTAGGTGGTCAAATCATTAGACAATTAGCCAGCATCATGTCAGTTGCTTGCCAAGATGATAGCGCAAAATTAGCTATTTCTGGAAGTATGGCAAGCGGTAAATATTTTGCATCTTTAACTACACCTGATGTTAGAAGCGTCATCGTTTCTGCTTTAGCAAATGAATATCAAACTAAAGAAGGATTAACTAGTGAAAAAGCACTTCAAAAGGCAGAAGAAAATATCGTCGGAGTCACTTTTCCAAAACTACCAGCGAATGGTGATTTAAATAATCCAAGCAAAGAAACAATTAACTGCAAACAAATGGGTGGTATCAATGGGTATGCGATGTCTAGTTATACAAAATATCCTAATGCTTCTTTAGCTTTCATCAATTTTGCAACCAGTTATGAAATGGTTAAATTAAGAGAAAAGACTTTGCAAATTGCACCATGTCGAGATGATGTTAATGTCGAATCAAATTCTTTATCAAAACAACTATTTGATAAAGTTGTCAGCGGTGATATTTCTTTGATGCCTTCTGTCAGTGGAGTCGCTCAAATTTGGACACCTGCAGGATCATTTTTACAAGACTTAGCTACTGATCCAAAAAGAAAACCTGGCGAATATAAATTTGATACATTAGAAAAAATCCAAGCAGGATTAGATAAAGTTTCAAAGGAAATTTATGATGCGATTCACGCTTTAGGAAGTTAATATGAAACTTAAATTATTCTTTAAAAATTTATTGAACTCTATAAAAGAAAAATATATTTCTTTTGTCAACTTTTTTAAGATATCAAACGCCAACGTCAAAGCATCGATGTGTTTGATGGGTGCTGGACAAATAATGTATCATCAATACACCAAAGGAATAATATATTTAATCATTGAGATTTTAGCGATTATCTTTTTTGCACTTTTTGGTTTTCAATGGTTAGTTGGTTTGATTACTTTAGGAACTGTTGAAGCAGATCCATGGACTGGAAAAGAAGGGGATAATTCAGTCATATTTCTTTTACTAGGATTATTTAGTTTATTCTTATTAATCTTTTTCATCGGCATATATATTAGCAATGTTAAAGATGCATACAAATCCTCTCAAGATGTTATAAAAGGCATCAAATTAAAAACATTTAAAGAAGAATTATTGGATTTATTAGATAAAAAGTTTTATAAGACTGTCTTATTTTTACCTATTCTTGGTTCATTAGTGTTTTCGGTGCTACCGATCGTATTTATGATTTTAGTGGCCTTTACGAATTATGGAGATACGATTATACCTCCAGCATTAGTGGATTGGGTTGGCTTAGAAAACTTCAATAAAATCTTTTCAATTAGCGATATTGGTCCAACATTTTTTAAGATATTAGGTTGGAATATCCTATGGGCGTTTTCATCAACATTTTTAAATTATATTTTAGGTTTGTTACTCGCTATTTTATTAAATAAAAAAATAGTAAAAGGAAAAGCCTTTTGGCGATTGTTTCCTATTTTAGCATATGCGATTCCAGGATTTATTACTTTGACTGCATTTAAGTTTATGTTTTCAATGGGTGGACCTATCAATCAAATGATTGAAAATAGTGGACATAGCGCTATTGGATTTCTTTCAAAAGATGGAACTTGGTATGCAAGAATAATTGGTTTATTTGTCAATGCTTGGTTAACTATACCTAGTGTCATGTTATTAGCCACAGGAATATTAAGCAATATCAGCAATGATTTATATGAAGCCGCCAAAATCGATGGTGCTAGCAATTTCAAACAATTCAAAGATATAACCTTGCCTTTTGTTGTATTTGCCACAACACCTACCTTGATAACCTCCTTCATTGGTAATTTTAATAACTTTGGTGTCTTTTATTTTTTAAGACCGACAGTTGTTAGTGATGATTATTTTTTAGCTAGCGACACAGATTTATTGATCAACTGGCTTTATAGATTATCAATCGATAACAAATACTATTCAATTGGCGCGGCTATATCTTTGATTATCTTTTTGATAACATCATCGATTTCATTGATTATTTATGTTAAATCACCAGCATATCGAAAGGAGGATACTTTCAGATGAAAAATGTTAAAATTAAACGAATTTTATCCTATTTATGGACATATTGCCTTTTGATATTGATGGTATTCGTATTTTTATTTCCGTGTCTTTGGATAATAATGGCAAGCTTTTCTAAGACGGGAAGTTTATATGACTTTGGTGGATTCTTTCCTAAAGAATATTCTTTTCAAGCCTTCGTCAAACTGTTTACTGATGTTGGATTATATAATTACCCAAAATGGCTTTTAAATACTTTGTTTATCGCGGTGATGAATTGCATTTTTTCAACCATTTTAATCATTGGAACAGCTTATGTAATTTCTTATTTCCAATTTAAAGCTAGACGTCCTTTAATGAAGATAACATTAGTATTATCTATGTTTCCATCTTTTATGGGAATGACTGTTATTTATTTATTGATGACACAATTTAACTTTGTTAATAATCTATGGGGACTAATTTTGATTTATTCATGTACTGCGCCTATGGGATATTTAGTGCAAAAAGGCTTTTTTGATACGATACCTCAATCGATTTATGAGGCCGCTAAGTTAGATGGAGCATCAAATTTTAGAATCTTTTTAACGATTACATTACCTCTTGCAAAACCAATTATCGTCTATACAGCTTTAACCGCATTTACTTGGCCTTGGAGCGATTTCATCTTACCTAAATTATTATTGATCGATAAAAATAATTGGACAGTAGCGGTAGGTTTGATTCAATTAGGGCAAGAAGAATTTGCAAGATTTGCCGCAGGTTCGGTATTTATTGCTGTTCCGATCGTCGTTTTATATTTCTTATTAGTTAAAAATATGGTTAATGGTCTAACAAGTGGGGCCGTGAAAGGATAAATATATGTCAGGTGTAAAATTAGTTGATGTTTGTAAAGTTTATAAAGGTGGAGTCAAAGCCGTTAAAGAGTTTAGTTTAGACATTAAGGATGGTGAATTTATCGTTTTTGTTGGTCCTTCTGGATGTGGTAAGGCTACGACTTTAAGAATGATTGCGGGTTTAGAAGAAATAACTAGTGGCAAAATTTTTATAAATGATAAATTAGTGAATAATTTAGAACCAAAAGATAGAGATATCGCGATGGTCTTTCAAAATTATGCTTTATATCCTCATATGAGCGTCTTTGATAATTTATCTTATTCTTTAAAATGTCATCATGTTGCCAAAGATGAAATTAAAAAAAGAGTGGAGGAAGTATCTAAACTTTTAGGCATTGAAGAATTATTAAACCGCAAGCCAAAAGAATTATCGGGTGGTCAAAGACAAAGGGTCGCATTAGGAAGATGTTTAATTAGAAATTTAAAAGTATTTTTATTTGATGAACCTTTATCTAATCAAGAAGTGAAATCTCAAAATTGCATAAAGACATAAAAGGAACATTTATTTATGTCACTCACGATCAAACCGAAGCGATGACAATGGGTGATAGAATCGTAGTGATGAAGGATGGAATAATCCAACAAGTAGATACACCGACAAATATCTATGAACATCCTAATAACATATTCGTCGCGACATTTTTAGGTTCTCCACAGATGAATATATTTAAAGGTGTCTATCATGATGGTTATGTGACATTAGGGGATGACTTAAAAATAAAACTAGAAGAAAAAACTCTCAACAAGATGATGGATGGTTATGAAGATGAAGAAATATTCATTGGAATAAGACCAAGCGATTTTTATTTAGGTGACATCAGCAATTATGATATTGATGTTACAAATATTGAACTTGTTGAAAAGTTAGGAAATGAAACATTGATATATTTTAAAATGGCTGGAAAAGAGGATTCGACATTAGCCGCCTTAAGATTAAACATAACTGAAAAAGATTTAAAACGCGCGTATTTAAAAATCGATACAAATAAGATTCACTTATTTAATTTAAAAGGCGAATCCATATTGCAAACAAACGATTATAACTATTTACCTGCAAAAATATCTATATTAGACAATGGTGTTAAAATCGATGATCAATTTAACATAGATAATTTAAATAAAAAGATCGTTAAAGAAAATTATGAAAAAGATTTTAAAGGTTATATCCGTATTAAAAACGATCAATTTAGTCTAGATAAAATAAAAGATTGCATATCTTTTAAAGCTAAAATCTTAGCAAAAGAAAATAATGATAATGAATTCATATATTTTGCAAAACAAGATAAGACAAATGAAAGATTTACATTTGTAAGAGATATTGATTTAAAAGATAAAAAAACTGCATCGGTATTTATAAATAAAAACGATGTTGTGATTTGTGATGAACATAAAAACATTTTATCTATTGATGAGGTAGTAAAACAAAATATTATAAACACTAATATCCAAAAGATTGGTTTAGATTATTATTTGATTAGCAACGATAAATTATTTTCTAAAAATAAATATTTCTTGGTAGAAAAAATCTATGATTTAAATGATGATATGCTTTTGATTTGTAAAAACAATAAACAAGAAACAATATATCTAAAATGCATCAAAAATCCTGATTATTACAATAGCATGCTCATCTATACTAAATATAAGAAAATTAAGGCTAAAAAATAAAGTAATTATAGACTTTTTAGTGTCAAAAAGAACATTTTATTGCTTTAAATTATTATTATGTTAGTATATAAAAGTTATGTTTAACTTTGCTCAATTTATATTGAAAGCAGGCGATAGAGATATACCTGCAATTAAACCATGGAGTTTAATGCCTATACTATGCTTAATATTTGGAGCGATCAGTTTAGTGGCGTTAATTTTTATCATAAAAAAATATAACAAAAATTTAAAATTCATTAACGTTTTATTATTTTGCTATGGCTTAGTTTTTTTAGGTTTAGAAATATATCATGAAGTAAATAGGTATGTAAGGTTAGGATTTTATGATTTTTCTAGTTTCCCTTTCCAATTTTGTTCTATTCCAATATATTTTTGCTTGATTATTCCTTTTATTAAAAACGAAAAGGTTAGAGAACCATTCTTTTATTATATCGGTATTTATTGTTTTATAAGTGGGCTTTTCCCGTTGTTATTTGGACAAAAGCAATTATGTAGATGGAGCAATCCATTTGATACATTCAGATCTTTTTTATGGCATATTTTAATCATGCAAATTTCCATTATCGCCATCGTCCATAAACCAATTGCTTACGATTTAAAAAAGACTTATAAACCTTTAATTGGTTCGATATGCATCTTTTTTGGATTGACGGTTATCGCTCAATTAATCAATGTTACTTTGCATTATACCGGCGGGGTAAACTTTGCAACAACTGATGGCTCTTTAATTAAAGATGTTTATAATACTTCTTTAAAAGATCCAGATGCTGCAGGATGTTTTTATATTTCTCCATTTATTGTTTCTACGATGCCAGTTTATTCTCTTATTTGGCTAAAACTTGGTTGGGTTTTAAATTATGCTTTATATTTAATATCTTTCACCTTATTAGCCATAATTATTTATTTTATTCATTTTGGAATTAGAAAAATTATTTTAATTATAAAAAGCAAAAACAGGGTTGCTATAGGCGCTTAATTGTTAAAATCCATAGTTTCATAAGAAAATTGGTCTATATTTAATTTTATATAAATTAATTCAATTTGTTTCTTTTTTAATTCAATCGGTGTTAAAATCTTTTCAAAGAGGTTTTACACATATGAAAAAAACATTATTAAAAAAATACGCTCAATTGATCGTCAATAGTGGAGCGAATGTTAAAAAAGGACAAGATGTTATTATTTTATCTGGTTTAGAAAATCCAGTTTTTACAAGTTATGTTGTCGAGTATTGCTATAAAAGAAAAGCAAATTCTGTCCATGTTGAATGGCAATACGATGAATTGACAAAATTAGATTATAAATACCGTAGTTTTGAATCTTTAACTACTATTCCAGAATGGTATTTAAAAAGACAAGAACACTACGTTAAAACAAATCCAGTCATAATTAATTTATTAAGTGATGACCCTGATGGTTTAAAAGGTATAGATCAAGAAAAAATGGCAAAGGTAAGGATGAAAAATTATCCTATTTTAAAACCTTATCGCGATCAAAGAGAAAATAAATATCAATGGTGCATCGCTGGTGTTCCAGGTTTAAAATGGGCTAAAAAAGTTTTCCCTAATGCAAGCAATAAAAAAGCAATTGAAATGTTATGGGAAGCCATTTTAAAAACCTCTAGAGCTTATAATGATAATCCAATTCAATCTTGGGCTAATCATAACGCGAATTTAAAAGAAAAAATCGCTCTTTTAAATAGTTTAGATTTAGATTATTTACATTATCAATCAAGCAATGGTACTGATTTTAAAGTTTGGTTAAATAAAGACGCTAATTGGTTAGCGGGAAGCGAAAAAACTTTAGGAACAAACATTGAATATTCTCCTAATATTCCAAGTGAAGAATGCTTTACAACTCCAATCAAAGGAAAAGCGGAAGGTATCGTATATTCAAGCAAACCATTATCGTATCAAGGACAACTCATCGAAGATTTTTCAATCAGATTTGAAAATGGCAAAGCAGTGGAAGTTAAAGCAAGAACTAATGAAGCGTTATTAAAACAAATGATCGCTATGGATGAAGGCGCAGCTTATTTAGGTGAAGTTGCTCTAGTACCATTTGATTCTCCAATCAATAACACTGGCATATTATTTTTTAACACCTTGTATGATGAAAATGCCTCTTGCCATTTAGCTTTAGGCATGGGCTTTTCAAATTGTATTAAAGATTATGAAAAATATAGCAAAGAACAATTTAATGAAATGGGTGTTAATGATTCTATGATTCACGTTGACTTTATGATTGGAACAAAAGATTTAAATATCATCGGTCATAAAAGCAATGGTGAAATAATAAATATTTTTAAAGATGGTAACTGGGCCATCTAGAGGTGAAATATGAAAACATTAAAAGAAGTAGATTTTGAAGTATATAAGGCGATTGAAGATGAAACCAATCGTCAACAATATCATATCGAATTAATCGCAAGTGAAAACTTTGTTTCCAATGCTGTTTTGCAAGCCACTGGAAGCATCATGACTAATAAATACGCTGAAGGCTATCCTAAAAGACGTTATTATGGTGGCTGTCAAAATGTTGATGTCGTCGAAGAATTAGCAAGACAAAGATTATGCCAATTATTCAATGTTAAATACGCAAATGTTCAACCTCATTCTGGCTCTCAAGCCAACATGGCGGTCTATAGAGCTTTATTAAAACATGGTGATAAAG
>JAHZFY010000012.1:0-5664 GCA_019421105.1 bacterium | reverse complement strand
TAAAGTATTAGGTATGTCTTTAGATGCCGGTGGTCATTTGACTCATGGATATAAATTATCTTTTTCTGGTCAAGACTATGAGACTTATTTTTATGGCTTAAATTTAAAAACAGAAACCATCGATTATGAAGAAGTAAGAGAAATTGCTTTAA
The DNA here is from genome assembly GCA_019421105.1 of bacterium. Lineage (GTDB taxonomy): Bacteria > Bacillota_I > Bacilli_A > RFN20 > CAG-826 > CAJOOD01. The sequence goes on along the minus strand of JAHZFY010000012.1, from coordinate 5,512 downwards.
AAGTAAAACCAAAAATGATCATTGCTGGGGCTAGCGCTTATCCTCGCGCGATCGATTTTAAAAAGTTTAAAGAAATCGCTGATGAAGTAGGGGCTTATTTATTTGTAGATATGGCTCATATCGCTGGTCTTATCGCTGCGGGTTTACATCAAAATCCATGTCAATACGCTGATGTTATCACTTCGACTACCCATAAGACATTAAGAGGACCAAGAGGTGGAATAATTTTAACTAACAATGAAGAAATTGCTAAAAAAATTGATAAGGCCGTTTTCCCTGGTGCTCAAGGTGGACCTTTGATGCATATCATCGCTGCAAAGGCAGTTGCATTTAAAGAAGCATTGGAACCAGAATTTAAAACTTATCAACAACAAGTCATCAATAATGCAAAAGCACTCGCTGATGAAATGATCAAATTAGGGTATCATGTCATTTCAAATGGCACTGATAATCATTTGATGTTAATTGATGTATATTCAACTAGCAATATATCTGGAAAAGAAGCAGAAAAATTGCTTGGAGAAGTAAATATCACATGCAACAAAAATTCTATTCCAAATGATACTTTACCTCCATTAGTGTCAAGTGGCATAAGACTTGGAACTCCTGCGATGACAACAAGAGGATTTAAAGAAGAAGAATTTAAAAAGGTCGCTCATTTAATCGATGACACTTTAAAAAACAAAAGACCATTAGAAGACATCAAACAAGATGTTATAAAGCTAACTAAAGATTTACCTTTAATTAGATAAATATAAGAAAAGATGACCTAAAAATCATCTTTTTTATTTTCCTCTTTATTTTTATAAAAATAAGATTATAATAATGCGAGTTATGAAACTGATGAAAAATCTTGACCTCACTAAAGGCAACATCTTAAAATCGATCATCTTATTTACAATACCAATCCTCATCGGTAATGTTTTTCAACAATTATATAGCTTTGTCGACGCTGTTATCGTCGGTCAAACGATGGGGTCAAATGCATATGTTGCAGTTGGCGTTACCGGGTCTTTAACATTTTTGATTTTAGGCTTTGCTAATGGTTTAGCCAGTGGCTTAGCGGTTCCTGCAAGTCAATATTACGGCGCTAAAGATTTTGAAAAAGTTAGAAAAGGTATTGCTACATCATTTTTAATCGCTTTTATTGTCGGTTTAGTTTTAACTGTCATTTCTTTATTGAGTTCAACAGCTTTATTAAAGATGATTAACACTTCGCCTAGTTTATTTGATAATGCAAAAGCATATATCAATTCCATTTTTGCGGGTATTTTAGCAACTATCTTTTATAATTTGATTTCGCACATTTTAAGATCTTTAGGCGATTCTAAAACGCCTTTAATTGCTTTAATTGCCGCGGCTTTATTAAATGTTGGACTAGATTTTTTATTCATCGCCACTTTTAAATGGGGAACAGCAGGGGCTGGTTGGGCTACTGTTTTATCACAATTTTTATTTGGTTTTGGATGTTTAATATATTTATTTTATAAATATCCATATACAAAAGTTAAATTAAAAGACTTCTTATTAGAAAAAGAGATGACTTTATATCATTTAAAATTATCTATTCCAATGGCATTCCAATTTTCAATTATCGCTATTGGATTAATCGTTCAACAAAGTGCGGTTAACTCTTTAGATGCAATTTATAATCCTATGCCAAATCATGTTCAAGATTTATACGCTACTGCATATGTTAACGCCAGTAAAATTAACAATTTCCCTTCATCGATTTTGATGGCACTAGGTACTGCAATGGCCACGTATTGTGGACAAAACTATGGTGCAAAAGATATTGAAAGAATTAAAAAAGGATTAATATCTTCTAGTATCGTCACTGTTGGATTATCTATCATCTTAGCAAGTATTGCCATACCTTTATCTCCTTTTATTGTTCCTTTATTATCTAGCGATGTTCCAAAAGAAAGTATCCCTTTAACACAGCATTATTTATTAGTGCAAGGATGTTTTTATACATTCTTAGGATTTATATTTGTTTATAGATCTAGTTTACAAGGATTAGGTAAGTCATATATTACCATCGTTGTTTCCATATTTGAATTAGTGGCAAGAATTGTCATTTCCATTTTATTTACTAAATATTTTGAATGGCAAGGTCTTTGCTTTTCTGATGTTACGGCTTGGATGATGGCTAATGTCGTGTTGATACCTGCTATTATTCATTACGTTAAAAAAATAAAACTTGAGTTTTTAAAAGATAAAAACGATAATAGTGAAGAACAAAAAATTGTTGAAAATAGGGAATGATGTTCTCCCTTGGTAATTACCTAAACCGCATTATGCTGATGACGTCTACCTTAGACGTTTTTTATTTGGTGAGGTAATTATGCAAACAGTTGTTGAAGTATTGATAAGTTTATCATTTGTTATATCGATAGGCTTTATCGGTGGATATATATTTAATAAAATCAAAGTCCCTGGATTAGTAGGGATGATTTTAATGGGCATTTTAATTAGCCCATATTTATTCAATGCAATCAGTCCAAATTTATTGAATATATCATCATATTTAAGACAGATAGCTTTAATTATTATTTTGACTAGGTCTGGTTTAAATTTAGATTTTAAAAGTTTAAAACAAATTGGAAGACCTGCTATTTTAATGTGTTTTATACCGGCAACTTTTGAAATAATTGGCACGATGCTTGCTTCTCATTTTTTATTGGATTTAAGTTGGTTTGAAGGAATTTTATTAGGAGCAGCTTTAGGCGCGGTTTCTCCTGCTGTTACATCTCCTAGAATGATCAAATTAATCGATGAAGGATATGGTGAAGCCCATCAAGTTCCTAAACTTATATTAGCTGGGTCTAGCGTTGATGATATTTATGTAATCGTTATTTTTTATGCCTTTTTAGGATTAGTAAAAAATAATACCTTCAATGGTCTATCAATTGCGTTTGTTCCTTTAACGATTTTATCTGGCATTGTCATTGGATTATTAGTGGGTTATTGTCTAGCGTTATTGATTAAAAAAACTAAATGGAAATTATGGATAAATATTTTTTTAATGCTTTTGCTCTCTTTTTTACTTGTTTATTTAGAAAATATAATCAAACCTTATTTTGATTTTTCTAGTTTATTAGCCATCATGGTGATAGGGATGATGGTTTTATTTCTTAATCCAATCAAAGCTAAAAATATATCAAATGGATATAATAAGTTATGGAAAGTATTTGAAATCATATTATTTACTTTAGTGGGGGCAAGTGTAAATTTAAGCTATGCTTTTAATAACTTTTTACCATCCTTAATGGTTTTAATAATCGCCTTATTATTTAGAATGCTAGGTGTATATTTATGTTTGATAAAAACAAAACTAGACCATAAAGAAAAATTATTTTGTATTTTTGCTTATTTACCAAAAGCTACAGTCCAAGCTTCAATAGGTGGAATTGCCTTAAGCATGGGTCTAGATTGTGGAAGTATCATATTGACGGTATGCGTATTATCAATTCTAATAAGCGCGCCATTAGGAGCGATGTTAATTGATACGACATATAAAAAATTATTGTCTAATCCTAAAAAAGAATTAAATAGTATCACTTAGACTTTAAAAATATTTAATTATTATATATAATAAAAACGCAAAAAGGAGAATGATTATTTACTATGTTACAAATCATTGATGTTTATGCACGTGAAGTATTAGATTCTCGTGGTAATCCAACAATTGAGGTCGAAGTTACCTTAGACGATGGAACATTTGGTAGAGCTATTGTTCCAAGTGGTGCCTCTACAGGCGAAAATGAAGCTCTTGAATTACGTGATGGTGATAAGACAAGATATTTAGGCAAAGGCGTTTTAAAAGCTGTTGAAAATGTCAATAAAGTCATCGCACCAAAAATCATTGGTATGGATGCTGATGATCAAGTCGCTATTGACCATGCATTATTAGCTTTAGATGGTACAGCCTTTAAGAAAAATTTAGGTGCTAACGCTACTTTAGGTGTTTCTTTAGCTGTTGCTCATGCTGCTGCAAATTACTATGGCATGCCTTTATATAGATATATTGGTGGTGCAAATGCAAAAGTTTTACCAACTCCAATGATGAACGTTATCAATGGTGGTGCTCATGCTGATTCAACTGTTGACTTCCAAGAATTCTTTATCATTCCTGCTGGTTTTAAAACATTTAAAGAAGCTTTAAGAGCAGGTGTTGAAACATTCCATGCTTTGAAAAAAGTTTTAAAAGATCGCAAATACGAAACAGGTGTTGGCGATGAAGGTGGTTTTGCTCCATCTTGTAGAGAAGGCAATACTGAACCATTAGAAATGATTATGGAAGCTATTAAAAATGCTGGCTATAAACCTGGTGAAGAAATTTTCTTAGGTATGGACGTTGCAGCTTCAGAATTTTATGATGCTACAGATAAAAAATATCATTTAAATAAATCTAACCAAGGCGTTAAAACAAGTGATGAAATGATTGCTTGGTATAAAGAAATGATCGAAAAATACCCAATCATCACTATCGAAGATGGTCTTGGTGAATCCGACTGGGAAGGCTGGGCAAAATTAACTGCAGCTTTAGGTGATAAAATTCAATTAGTCGGTGACGATTTATTCGTTACAAACATCGACTTCTTAAGAAAAGGTATCGTTAACCATGTCGCTAACTCAATCTTAATTAAAGTTAACCAAATCGGTACTTTAACTGAAACTTTAGACGCTATTCGCATGGCTCAAGTTAATGGTTATACTTGCATGGTTTCTCACCGTTCTGGTGAAACAGAAGATACCACAATCGCTGATTTAAGTGTCGCTGTCAATGCTGGACAAATCAAAACTGGTTCTGCTTCAAGAACTGATCGTATGGCAAAATACAATCAATTATTACGCATTGAAGACGAATTAGGCGATAATGCAATTTTTGAAGGCTTACACGCATTTAAAAAATATCGTTTCTAATTGAAACAATTAACTTTTAAAGCAAGGCAAATCGCCTTGCTTTTTTTATATTCTTTTAACCAAATTAATCTTATAATATTAATAGGTGATAAATATGGAAATTAAAGATGTAGTAAAAAAACAAAGAGATTATTTTAAAACATATCAAACTTATGATGTTAAATTTAGATTGTACATTTTAAAAGAAATAAAAAAACTATTGATTAAATATGCCCCTAAATTTAAAGAAGCTTTTAAAAAAGATTATAACAAATCTGAGTTTGAGTTTTTATCAACTGAAATGATGATGGTCATGCAAGAACTTGATTATATGATCAAACATATTTTTAAGTTGAATAAAATTAAAAGAGTTAAAACATCCTTTGTTAATTTCCCATCTAAAGGATATATAATTCCTGAACCATATGGTGTTGTTTTAATTATGGCTCCTTGGAATTATCCATTGCAATTGACTTTAGAACCTTTAATGGGAGCAATTGCCGCGGGTAATACAGTCATTTTAAAACCTGCTAATTATACTAAACATGTTTCAGATGTCATCTATGAAATGTTTAAAGAATTAAATAGACCAGAACTTATTTCT
>JAHZFY010000117.1:740-1566 GCA_019421105.1 bacterium | reverse complement strand
GTGGCTTTATTAGTTGCAATTATTGTTATTGGTGTATTTATTTTTAGGTAGGTGAGTTTATGGAAAAAATTATTACTGTTGCAATCGATGGCCCTGCAGCAGCAGGTAAATCAACTGTTGCAAAACTAGTCGCTGAAAAATTAGGCATTACTTATATCGATACTGGTGCTATGTATAGAGCTTATACTTGGCAATGTTTAGAAAATGGCATCGATTGTGAAAATGAAGAAGAATCAAATAAATTGATTGGAAATGTTGTAATTGAACTTAAACCTAATCACGTTGTTTTATGTAATGGTGTTGATGTTAGTAAAGCTATTAGAGAGCCACGTGTTTCTAGTAAAGTATCTTTTATCGCCTCATATAAAGAAGTTAGATTGTTTTTAGTTGAACAACAAAGAAATATGGCTTTAAAAAAATCTGTTGTGATGGATGGTAGAGACATTGGTACGTATGTTTTGCCTAACGCTGACGTCAAAATTTATCAAATTGCTAGTGTTGAAACACGCGCTGTCAGAAGATATGATGAAAATATGCAAAAAGGCATTCCTTGTACATATGAAGAAATTGAAAATGATGTAAGAAGTAGAGATTACATTGATTCGCATAGAGCTTTTGCTCCATTAAAACCTGCTTCTGATTCTGTTTTATTGGATACATCTTATATGAGCATTGAAGAATCTGTCGATAAAGTTTTAGAAATTATTAAAAGAAAAACAGGAGTTGGTGTAGATGAGTAAACCTATCGTTGCTATTGTGGGTGCTCCTAATGTTGGTAAATCGACTATTTTTAATCGTATTCTTGGGTCTAGACATTCTATAGTCG
>JAHZFY010000117.1:0-730 GCA_019421105.1 bacterium | reverse complement strand
TGTTACAAGAGATAGAATTTATGCTTCTGCATCATGGTTAGATCGCAATTTTTCAATTATCGATACTGGTGGCATTGAAATTGAAAACAGAACTTTCCAAGCACAAATAAGAGAACAAGTTAAATTAGCGATTGATGAAGCTGATGTCATTGTTTTTATTTGTGATGGCAATTTAGGTCCAACAAAAGATGACTATATGGTTGCTAAACTTTTATACAAAGTAAATAAACCTGTTATTCTAGCGGTTAATAAAATAGATAGCGATCATTTAATGAATAATGCAAACGATTTTTATCGTCTAGGTTTAGGTGAGCCAGTAATGGTTTCTGGTTCTCATGGTATTGGTATAGGCGATTTATTGGATAAAATCATTTCCTTTATTCCTGAAAATAAAGAAGAAAACTTCGATGATGCAATTACTTTTTCAATTATTGGAAGGCCAAATGTTGGCAAATCTTCTTTGATGAACGCAATATTGAATCAAGAAAGAACTATCGTTTCAAATGTTGAAGGAACTACAAGAGATTCAGTGGACACTCCTTTTAAGAGGGATGGAAAGAATTATATAGCTATTGATACAGCTGGATTAAAAAAACGTGGTCAAATATATGAGGCTATTGATAAGTTTTCTGCAATGAGAGCTTTAAAAGCTATTGAAAGAAGTGAAGTTGTTATATTGGTTATTGATGCTTTTGAAGGATTAAAAGAACAAGACAAGCATGTTGTTGGC
>JAHZFY010000116.1 GCA_019421105.1 bacterium | reverse complement strand
CATATATTTCAGATGATTTAAAAGACATTTTATCTTCAACTTATGGAATTATCGTCTATCAAGAACAAATCATTCAAATCGCACAAAAAATGGCGGGATTTAACCTAGCTGAAGCTGATGCATTTAGACAAGCTATCTCTAAAAAGAATGTTTCAGAAATGCAAAAAGTAGAAGAAGATTTTATTAAAGGCGCCATTAAAAATGGCTACTCTATGAAAACTGCTAACGATGTGTATCAACATATCTTTAAATTTGCAAACTATGGTTTTAATAAAGCCCATTCGGTTGGATATTCAATGATCGCCTGTCAAATGGCGTATTTAAAAGCTCATTATCCATTAGAATTTTATACATCGATTCTTTCTTCAATTGGAGCGATAAGCGATTCTAAATTTTTAGATTATGTCTATGAAATGAAAATGCAAGGCATCAATTTAATCATTCCAGATATCAATATAGCTAGCGATAATTTTATCATATCTAATGATTGTTTAATGCTCCCATTAACTAGTGTTAAAGGTGTTCCAATAAACATCAGCCAAGCGATCATCTTAGAAAGAAATAAAAACGGATTATTTAAAGATTTTTGTGAATTTATTTGTCGCATGAAACAATATAAAATCAGTGAAAATCAAATTAAAAAGTTAGTGGATGCTGGCTGTTTTGATAGCATTCATAAATCAAGAGCCTCATTAAAAATGAGCATCTTGGCCTATATGCAATATAGTGAAGTTATCTATGATAATGATGGTCAAATGTCTTTAAGTTTAGATATTATTCCACCACCTAAGATGGCCGTGGTTAATGATGATCCTATCGAAAATTTAGAAAATGAATATGACACTTTAGGCATCATGCTTTCTAATAACCCATTGACCTTTAAAAAAGATTTATTAAAACTTCATCAAGTCACACCACTTAACGAAGCTAATAAATTAAACCATGCTAAAATCGCAGGTATCATCAAATCTATTAAAGTTATTCAAACAAAAAAACAAGTCCCGATGGCGTTTGTAAAAATCTTTGATGAGATGTCAGAAATGGAATTAACAATATTCTCAGATTTATACCAAGACAACATCTCACTAATCAAAAAGAATAACATCATCGTTTGTGAAGTTAGAAAAAATATCCATTTAAATAACACGACGTTTATCGTTGAATCTATAAAACCACTAGAGGAATAAGTTATGGCAAATAAAATTACAATTATCGATGGCAATTCACTTTTATTTAGAGCCTATTATGCAACTGCATATCCAGGTGCAAGTATCATGTCGACAAAAGATGGTATTCACACTAATGCGATATTTGCGTTTGCAAATATGATGATAAAAATTTTAAATTCAATGAAAGAAGGAGAGGGTTTATTTGTCGCTTTTGATACTGATAAACAAACCTTTAGAAAAGAAGAACTTGCTTCTTATAAAGCCAATCGAAAACCTGCTCCAGAAGAATTGATTGAACAATTTCCTTTAGCTAGACAGTTTTTAAAATCATTAGGTGTATGTCAATTTGAACTTCATGGTTATGAAGCTGATGATATTGCTGGAACTATGGCAAAGCTTGCCGAAAAAGAAGGGTATGAAGTCAATATGTACACTTCTGATCGTGACTATTTACAAC
>JAHZFY010000115.1:1306-1762 GCA_019421105.1 bacterium | reverse complement strand
TCCCACGCATAGCGTGTGGTTTTTATCTCGCGATACTCGCTTCGATAATAAAAAGAATGGGCCAAAACCCATTCCTAAATAATAATTATAACTTTTAGTCTTGATCGTATTTTTCTTCAAGCTCATCGACTTCTTCAACGTCGACTTCTTCATTTAAATCTTCTTCACCTTCTAGTTCTTCATCAGAATATTCTAATGAATCCGCTTGAATATTTGATTTTAACTTGCGTTGAATATTTCCTTTTTTCATTCCAGATGAAACGATTGGTTTATCATCTAACATTCCTTCTTCTTCGTCTTCATCGTCTTGTTCATCTTCTATTTCCCCTACTAGCTCTTCTAATAAGTCTTCCATAGTGATAATACCAATTAAATGACGAGAATCATCTAAGACGATAGCCATCATGTTTCTAGATTTTTTCATTCGTTTAAATAACGCTGATACTTTGGCACTAC
>JAHZFY010000115.1:0-1296 GCA_019421105.1 bacterium | reverse complement strand
AAGCTTCAGAAATATCATCTTCATTTCTTAATAACATCTCATAGAAATCTCTTTGCAACAAAATACCCAAAACTTTTCCAGAATCAGCATCAATATAAGGAACGCGCGAGTAATTATTATTAATAAAGACTTCTTTCATTTCCTCATTGCTCATCGCGTTTGTTAAATAAACTAAATTAGCTAAAGGTGACATGCATCTTTCAACAATAGCGTCATCAAATTGCAATGAATTTTTAATCAAATCGTGCTCAGTTTGATTGATGACACCTTCTTCTTTAATATCAGAAACAACAATTTGGAATTCTTCTTCTGTTAAAGATGGGGCGTCTTTATCAAATCTAAAGATTTTTGTTAATAACCATTTCCAACCATCAAATATTTTAGCGATTGGCCAAAACATAAAATAAACAGTTAAGATAGGATATGCAAAAAACATCAAGAATCCTTCAGGCATTCTTTTTGCAATCATCTTAGGAGTAATTTCTCCAAAAATTAATACGACGACAGTTAAAACAATTGTGGACACTAATTCACCAGTTCCACTACCTAAAATACCAACAAATAAAGTAACACCTAATGTAGATGCTGCAATATTTACAAGATTATTTCCTATCAATAAAGTCGATATAACTTGATCGTATTTTTCATGAAGAGATAATATATATTTCGCTCTTCTTTTTTTATTAGCTAAATTTTTTAATCTTGCTTCATTTGCGGATGTAAAGGCTGTCTCACATGCCGAGAAAAATCCACTAAGAATAATTAAAATAACTAATGCGATGATTAAACCAGTCATCAAGGTTGGCTCTAACGTAACATTTAACACGCTACTCAAAGGGTCAGGATCTATCATATAACTTCATACCTCACAGTGATAAATAAAATATCACAATATATATAAATATTCAACTAGATTGTAAAAATAAAAATGGCCATGCGAAGCATGACCATTAAAAGATAATTCCAATTGTCGATTAAAATTCTGGCATCACAGGTTTTTCAAATGGTAACAATTCGCCTTTATATTCTTCAAGTTCACCTTTTGTCATGGTGTATTTAAATGAATCACTAGAAACTTCATCAAAACATTCAAAATATGTTAAGAAATCATTTTCAAATGTGAACTTATAAGTTGTATTACCATTGCTAAGATCAGAAGTAAATTTATTTACGATTTCTAATTCCATTTTGTTCCCTGTTTTGACTGCTTTTTTTAAACTATATTCAGTAACAGAGAATCCTTCATCAAAGACGCCAAAACCTTTTTTAACGATTGTAGGGAATGTAAAGGACATG
>JAHZFY010000114.1 GCA_019421105.1 bacterium | reverse complement strand
GATTGTTCAACATATTTTCACATCTTTTCATTTCTTTTAAAATGTTTTCAATATCCTTTTCAATCTTTTCTTTACCTAGGTTATTAATTTCTTCAAAAATGAACAAATCGCCATCGTTATAAACATAAGAAGAACCATTTTGTTCATTGATTGATGAATCGACAAATTTGATTTGAGAAGCAAATGCAAAACGTATTAAGTAATCTTTAAATCCATCGAATAGTTTTACTCTTGGATAAACAATTAAATTTACTTTAGCATTTGGTGCCATTTTGTTTTCTAATTTGAAGTTTCTAACATCTTTGATAAAGTTATTCAATAGTTCAATTTGATTATCATCTTTTTCATCGCATAAGTCTTTTTCATATTTTGGATATGTTTCTAACATGATAGATTCTTTATGGCATGGCATTGCTAAATAAATTTCTTCAGCGATGAATGGAGTGTATGGATAAATCATCAAAATGACATCTTTTAAGCATTTGTATAACACTTTATATGTGTTATTAATATCTAGTTGATCATTAGATAGAAGACTAACTTTACTCATTTCTAAATATTTAGAACAAAAATCATCATACACAAAATTGTATAAGTGAGAACTTGCAGCATTGAAGTCGTATTTATCCATATTTTTTGTTGCATTTTTGATGGTTAATTCCAATTTATTAATGATCCATTTTTGAAGAGGATTCAGTGTCTTAATGTCGATTTCTTCATCTTTAAAGTCTTCAGGTAAGGACATTAAAATATATCTAGCAGCATTCCAAATCTTATTTAAATAATTAGCGCTAGAAGCAACTTTTGCTTCGCTATATCTCATGTCTTGTCCTGGTGTCGAATTAGTGGTTAAGAAATATCTTAAAGCATCGACACCATACTTATTGATAACATCGATTGGATCAACACCATTACCTAATGATTTCGACATTTTACGTCCTTGTTCATCTCTTACCAATCCATGAATAATAACATTTTTAAATGGTCTATTTTTAGTATTAGCTAAAGATTGGAAAATCATTCTAGACACCCAGAAAAAGATAATATCATAACCAGTTGATAATGCATCAGTTGGGAAATATCTCGATAAATCATCGCTCGCATTAGGCCAACCTAATGTAGTAAATGGCCATAGGCCAGATGAAAACCATGTATCTAAAACATCTTGGTCTTGGGTGTAATTTTCAATATCGATAGGTGGTTCTTCACTAACTAAAACTTCACCTGTTTCTTTATGATAGTATGCAGGAATTCTATGTCCCCACCATAATTGACGAGAAATGCACCAATCTTCAACGTTTTCCATCCATCTAATCAAAACATTTTCAAATCTTGCAGGAACAAATTCAACTTTGTTTTCTGTCTTTTGATTATCCAAAGTTAATTGAGCTAACGGTTTCATTTTGACAAACCATTGTTTCGATAACATTGGTTCAACGATTGCTCCACTTCTTTCAGAATGTCCAACTGGGTGAACAATTTTTTCTATTTTTACTAAATTACCTGCATTTTTAATGTCTTCAACTAAAGCCTTGCGACATTCATAACGATCCATGTGATTGTATTTACCACATACTTCATTCATCGTAGCATCTTTATTCATACAGATGATTTTTGGTAAATTATATTTTTCACCAATGTTAAAGTCATTAGGATCATGAGCTGGAGTACATTTCATAACACCAGTACCAAATTCAATGTCGACATATTCATCACCGATGATTTTAATTTTTTCATTATTAGCTGGATTGATAGCGTATTTTCCAATGTATTTTTTATAGCGTTCATCTTTAGGGTTAACAACTAAACAAACATCACCAAACATT
>JAHZFY010000113.1:750-1880 GCA_019421105.1 bacterium | reverse complement strand
AGTAAGATTTTTACCATGCTCATCTAAACCACCAAGTGCAAACACGCTAACTTTATCAGCCATACAATCCCCTTTCATTAAATATATGTTTTTTTATATTATAAAAAATAATGTTAAATATGTAAATATCTAATCAACGTTTTGACAAATAACAATATCGCTTCCGGTTCCTAGGACATTTTTAATAACAATGTCACCAATTTTACAAGGAGCTTTATATCTTATTTTGTTAATTTCTTTCATAACATCAAAGATCTTCTCTTTTGGTATTTCTGGAACAGTTTTTATAGGAACAACACAATCCTCGCGATTAATAATTCTAATAGTTGATGTAATTGTTCTTTTTGGATGACTCAATTCATCAATAGCGTATTTTTTTCCTCTTGGACAAAAATTTCCGCTGACATTTAAATCATCATCAACTGTTAAATGACATCCTCTTGGGCAAACAATACAAATTAAATTCTTCATATTATTTCTCCTTAATTTCTACTAAAATATTACTAATATTCATATTATCAATAGATTTTCTATCAATTTTAATCATTTCCATTTCACTTGGAATAATCGCAGGTTTAACAACTTGCCTTAAAATAGTTTCACCATGCATAATCCTAATTACAACATTTTTTAAAGGTTTTCTAACTCTAAATTTTAATTGAATATCTTCATTATCATTTAAATCTACATGCTGTGGAACGACATATGAAACATTATCACCATTGATAATAGAAATTCTATTCGTTTCTTTTTCTTTATCAGCGTTTTTAATATACAAAGCCGCACCATGTCCAGCACTTCTTCCCTCTTGAGAAACAAAATCGACTAAATCATGTACATGTAAACAATTTCCACATGCAAATAATCCAGGTATGCTAGTTTGCATATGTTCATCGACTTCTGGACCGCGTGTTGAAGAAATTTTACAGCCAATAGAATTTAATAAAGATACATTAGGCAATAACCCAACAGATAAAAGCAATGTGTCGCATTCAAATTCCATTTCCGTATTAGGAATAAATCTTAAATTCTCATCGACTTTGCTCGCAATAATTTTTTCGACCTTATTTTTTCCAATAACTTTGCTGACAGAAGTAGAAAGATATAAAGGAATATTATAATCATTTAAG
>JAHZFY010000113.1:0-740 GCA_019421105.1 bacterium | reverse complement strand
ATGGCATCAATTCTAATACAGCAAGAACTTTAGCGCCTTCTAAAGTCATTCTTCTTGCCATGATTAAACCGATATCTCCACTACCAAGAATTACAACTTTTTTTCCAACTAAATAACCATCGAGATTTAAGTATTTTTGTGCTGTGCCTGCAGTAATTACGCCAGCTGGACGATCGCCAGGAAGTTGGATAGCGCCAGCATTTCTTTCTAAACATCCAGTCGCTAATATTACTGCTTTTGCTTTAAGATTGACAATGCCATCAGTTTCATTAGAATAAGTTACAATTAAATCTTTTGTTAGATTTAATACTGTTGAGTTTAATTTATATTCGATTTGATTTCTTTTTATCAAATCTGAAAATCTTGTCATGTATTCAGGTCCAGTTAGTTCTTCTTTAAATTCACTTAGACCAAATCCATTATGAATACATTGATTCAAAATGCCACCTAAATGATCATCCTTTTCAATTATTAAAATATCTTTTACTCCATCTTCAAAGGCTTTTAAAGCAGCGGCCATACCGGCACTGCCACCACCGATGATGACCAAGTCTTTATTAATCAACATTTTCTTCACCATCCTTTAATTTTTCAATCAAAATATTAGAATGATTTCTATCATATAAAACATCTAAAGGGGATATATTATAATGCTTAGCAAGAATTTTAACTATGTGAGGTTGACAAAAACCTCCTTGGCATTTACCAAATCCTGCCCTTATGCGCTTTTTAACTCCTTT
>JAHZFY010000112.1:259-1886 GCA_019421105.1 bacterium | reverse complement strand
ATATATTGAATTCGGTGGTAAACTTTTTGATGATTTTCATGCTTCACGTGTTTTACCTGGCTTTCAAGCTGATTCGAAAGTCAATATGCTTTTAGGCTTTAAAGAGAAAGTTGAAATCGTCATAGTTGTTAACACTAATGACATTAATTCTAACAAAGTTAGAAACGATAGTGGAATTACCTATCAAAGTGAAGTTGAAAGATTAATTGATGCTTTTAAAGAAGTAGGATTATATGTTTCTAGCGTAGCTTTTTCTTTTTATTCACCATCTGTTTTAGCGGATGCTTTTATAACCAAGTTAGAAAATAACAACATCAATGTTTATCGTTTATATAAAATCAATGGTTATCCTCAAAATGTCTCTTTAATCGTTTCTGATGAGGGATTAGGAAAAAATGAATATATTAAAACCACTCGTCCATTAGTGGTTATAACCGCTCCTGGTCCAGGAAGTGGCAAAATGGCAACTTGTCTATCACAATTATATCATGATAGCAAAAATGGAATTAGGTCTGGATATGCTAAATATGAAACATTTCCTATTTGGAATTTAGGATTAGATCATCCATTAAATCTAGCTTATGAAGCTGCGACAGTGGATTTAAAAGACGTAAATATGATCGATCCATTCCATTTAGAAAAATATCAACAAATCGCCATAAATTATAATCGTGATGTTGAAGTTTTCCCATTATTAAAGACCATATTTGAAAAAATTTATGGTACAAGTCCATATAATTCCCCAACTGATATGGGTGTTAATATGGTTGGTTTTGCTATTAAAAATGAAGAAGTAGCAAAAAAAGCTAGCAAAGATGAAATAATTAGACGTTATTATCAAGTTCAAAAAAGCAATTATTATGGTAAATATGATGATGATTGTGTTGAAAAAATTGAAATGTTGATGAATCGTTTAAATATTTCTATCAAAGATAGAAAATGTGTTGCACCTGCCATAAAAAAACAAGAAAAAGAAAAAGTTTCTTGCATGGCGATTGAATTAAATAATGGTAAGATTATTACCGCTAAAAAATCAGAAATGTTTTCTGCTTCGGCAGCATTATTGTTAAATACTTTAAAAAAATTAGCAAAAATTGATGATTCTTTACCGTTGATCACACCAAATGTAATCGAACCTATCATCACTTTGAAAAAAAGATATTATAAATCACCTACATCATATTTAAGAGCGGAGGAAGTTTTAACTGCTTTAGCAATTCAAGCTCCGACAAATTCTTTATCATCATTAGCTTTAGATCAACTTCCTAAATTAAAAGGCTGTCAAGCTCATTCGACAACTATCCTTTCAAAAAGTGATATGGCAGTGTTAAAAAAATTAGGAATCGATGTGACAGAAGAGCCAGTTATGAATGCAAAAAAATTATATGTGAGGTAAAAAAATGAAAAACGATTTTGAAAAGATTTTAGTTGATGAAAAAGAAATTAAAGAAATTGTTAAAAGATTAGGCAAACAAATCAGCAAAGATTATCAAGGAAAAGAATTAGTCATTATTGGTATGTTAAAAGGTGGTACACCTTTTATGATGGATTTAATTAAAGAAATCGATATCCCTATTCAAATTGACTTTATGCAAATTAGCTCATATCATGGTGGAACAACTTCTAC
>JAHZFY010000112.1:0-249 GCA_019421105.1 bacterium | reverse complement strand
AAAAAAGATATTGAAATTAATGTTTACAATAAACATGTCATAGTAGTGGATGATATTATCGATTCAGGTATTACCATGAAGGAAGTTATGGATCTATTTGCCACAAGAAAAGTTAAATCCATTGAAGTAGCGTGCTTTTTAGATAAACCAAGTGGAAGAAGAATTGAATTTACACCAAAATATGTTGGTAAAACTATTCCAGGTGGATTTGTTGTTGGGTATGGTTTAGATTATGATGAATATTATCGT
>JAHZFY010000111.1 GCA_019421105.1 bacterium | reverse complement strand
TTTATCTTGAGACATATTAATTACCTCTTTGTTGTTTGAGTTGTTTTTTGATACTTTCTTTAATTTTTTTACGTTTATATATTTTTTTAACTTTATCAGCAGCAAGTTTCACTTTCTTTTTATAATTTGGTTTAACTTTGCTACTTCTTGCCATGCTTGTGGCTTTTTTAATTTCTTTTTCTAATAACAATTGTTCTTGGGTTTTTTTAATTGGTTTTTTACGAGTTAGCTCTTTAGCTTGCTCAAATTGATTATTTTTAAAAACTAAATAAGAAAAATTAACACCAAGTTTTTCAAGTTTTGATATTTTTTCAACATCGTCGACATTATAAAAAGAATAGCACTCACCCTTGTTATATAATCTTCCAGTTCTTCCAGCACGATGGAAATAAAATTCCATATTATTTGGTAAATCATAATTTAAAACACAGGTTACATCTTTAAGATCAATGCCTCTAGATGCCATATCCGAGCATACAACAACTTGATATTTATCTAACCTTATTTCTTTCATTGCGTTTTTTCTTTCTCGGCTTGATAAATCTCCATGGACTATACCAGCATTAATATCGTTGCTTAATAAATATTTATGCAAGGCGACAACATCAGTTTTTTTAGAACAAAAAATAAGAGTGAAATAAGGATTAAAATGTTTTAAAAAGTCAATTGTAACCTCATTTAATGCTTTATGTTTTCGATCGATAGCGTAGTGTTTAATTTGATTAGTATTATTTCCTTCATCGATTTTAATTACAGCATCAGCGGTAATATATCGTTTTAAATCAGACTCTAATTTTTGAGGATAGGTCGCAGAAAACACCATCATTTGCGCTTCATCTTTTAGATTTGCGATAATGTTATGAATATCTTTAAAATACCCCATCTCTAGCATCATATCGGCTTCATCAAAAACGATAGTGTCAATCTC
This sequence comes from bacterium, assembly GCA_019421105.1. GTDB lineage: Bacteria > Bacillota_I > Bacilli_A > RFN20 > CAG-826 > CAJOOD01. The sequence continues at coordinate 1,490 of JAHZFY010000111.1, read as the reverse complement.
ACCAAGTTTAATTAGATTTTGTTCTTTTAAAACATCATTCATTCTGCCTGGAGTTCCAATTAAAATATGAGGAGCATTGTTAGATAATGACTCATCTTTTTTCTTGTCCTTACCACCGATTAATAATTTGATATCAAGAGTAGGAATATAGTTTTTAAATTGCATAGCAAAATCATATGTTTGTTTAGCTAGTTCTCTTGTAGGAGAAATAATTAGACATTGCAATTTTTTATTTTCTAAATCGATTTTGTTCACAATAGGAACTAAAAAAGAATGAGTTTTGCCACTACCAGTACTAGATTGTACAAATAAATTTTTGTTTTTTAAAGCTTTTGGAAGCACTAACTCTTGCACTTTTGTGCAATCAACATATCTTAAGTTTGTTAAAGCATTAATAACGTCTTGTTTTAGATTAAAAGCATTGAATTTCATATTTATCACCTTATTTATTATACTAAATAAAACTTAATTAACATTACAATTATGCTAAAATATTCATATGAATGTAGAAATTTTAAAAGAATCCGGTTATTGTTTTGGAGTTAAAAACGCTATCGAGATAGCAAAAGAAATAAAAAAGAAGCACGCAAATCAAAATGTGTATGTTTTAGGAATGCTTGTTCATAATGAAACTGTAATAAATGAATTAGCAGATTTAGGAATCATCACTATTGATGTTAAACCTGAAGAATACGAATACTCTATTAATCAATTAAAAGAAAATGACGTTTTAATTTTTACGGCACATGGACACGACGATAATTTAGATAACATAGCAAAAAATAAAAAGATCATTACATATGATGCAATATGTCCAATGGTTAGAAAAAATAAGGAATTAATTAAAAACGCAATTAAAGAAAATAAGAAAGTTATCTATATAGGAAAAAAGGATCATCCAGAAGCAATTGGAGCGCTTTCAATCGATAAAAATAATGTTTTACTTTATGCTGATAAACTACTAAATAACAACTTTTTAGACTTGAAACAAGAGTATTATGTAATTAATCAAACAACACTAAACTATAAAATAATCGAGGAAATTTTTGACAGATTGAAAGCTAATTTCCCTAATATTTCTCTTCAAAATGAAATATGCAATGTCACAAGAATAAGACAAAAAGCTATCGTGGATTTAGACAAAAACTTTGATTGTTTATTAGTTGTTGGTTCATCTAAAAGCTCAAACACTACTAAATTATATGAACTAGGTAAACAATACTGTTTACAAGCAAAAACTTATTTAATAGATGATTTAAATAAGCTTAATGATATTGATTTTTCAATCTACAATAATATTGCAATTACAGGTGGAACGTCCACGCCAGAAGAAGTTTTATTAAAGGTAAAAAATACTATTTTATTTAAATAACATTTGGTTCTTTTTCATGATCGATGATGTCGATGTTTAAAGAGCTATCGATATCTAATAATAGTTTTTTAAGTGTGGGCATAAATATTTTTTCAATCTCGTGAGGCAAATCTAAATA
>JAHZFY010000110.1 GCA_019421105.1 bacterium | reverse complement strand
AAATGAAAAAGTATAGTGAAATTAAAAAAATTGAATACTTAGGTCCTAAGTCAAAAGAACCATTTGCCTTTAAATATTACAATCCAGATGAAGTAATTCATGGCAAAAAAATGAGAGATCATCTAAGATTTGCAATGTCATATTGGCACACCATCGACTATGCTGGTACAGATATGTTTGGTGGCAATACTGGTGATAAAACATTTGGCCAAACCGATCCAATGAAAATGTTTAAAGCAAAAGCTGACTTTGCATTTGATTTAATGGATAAATTATCAATTGACTTATATTGTTTCCATGATGTCGATATTGCACCTGAAGGTAAGACATTAAAAGAATCATTAGATAATTTCTATGAAATGGTCGATTATTTAGCCGAATTACAAAAGAAATACAATAAGAGATTATTATGGTCAACCGCTAATAACTTTGGCGATAAAAAATTCATGGCTGGTGCAGCTACTTCTCCTAATGCTGACGTCTTTGCATGTGCTGCTGCTAAAGTAAAAGCTTGTTTAGACGCTGATGTTAAATTAGGCGGAACATGTTATGTCTTCTGGGGTGGAAGAGAAGGTTATGATACTTTAATTAACACTGACATGGGTCTTGAATTGGATAACATGGCAAGATTTTTAAAGATTTCTCGTGACTACGGAAGAAAAATTGGTTTCAAAGGCGATTTCTTATTAGAACCAAAACCAAAAGAACCAACCAAACACCAATACGATTTTGATACTGCAACATGCTGTAACTTCTTAAGACAATATGGCTTATTAGGTGATTTCAAAATGAATATTGAAGCAAACCATGCCACATTAGCAGGTCATACCTTCCAACATGAATTAAGAGTTGCCAGATTAAACGGTGCTTTCTGTAGTGTTGATGCTAACCAAGGAGATCCAATGTTAGGATGGGATACCGACCAATTCCCAACAAATATTTATGATACAATCTATGCAATGTATGAAATCATCAAAGCTGGTGGATTCACTAACGGTGGTTTAAACTTCGACTCTAAAACAAGACGTCAATCTAACACATTAGAAGATATCTTATTAGCTTACATTGCTGGTATGGATACATTTGCATTAGGTTTACGCTTAGCATATAAATTAATCGAAGACGGAAGAATCGATGAATTCGTTGAAAAACGTTATGCATCTTATAAAGATGGTATCGGTAAAGATATCGTTGATGGCAATGTCACATTAGAATCTTTATCTGAATATGCATGCAAATTAGACACAGTTGAAGTTGATTCTGGTAGACAAGAATATCTTGAAGCAATCGTCAACAACGTCATCTTTGAAAATAACTAAATTTAAAGAATTAAAATTATGAAATATTATTTAGGTATAGATCTTGGAACTTCATCAATAAAAGTATCTTTAGCCAATCAAAATGGTGAAATCATCGATGCTGCTTCTAAAGAATATCCATTGATTTTACCTCAATTAAATTGGAGTGAACAACATCCAAGCGATTGGGTAGATGCTATGTTTGATGTCTTAAAAGATTTATCTACAAGAAACGATTTATCTAAAGTTGCATCATTATCTTTTTCAGGACAAATGCATGGACTAGTAGTTTTAGATGAAAATGATAAAGTTATTAGACCTGCCATTTTATGGAATGATTCAAGAACAATTAAAGAAGTCGATTATTTAAATGAAGATATCGGCATGAAAACTTTAATTGAAGAAACATCAAATATCGCATTATGTGGATTTACCGCTCCAAAGATACTTTGGTTATACAATAATGAAAGACAAAATTTTGATAGAATCAAAAAGATAATGCTTCCTAAAGATTATTTGTCTTATGTATTATCAAATGTCTTTGCTAGCGATGTATCTGATTTAAGTGGTTCATTATTATTCGATGTTAAAAAACGCGAATATAGTGAAAAAATATTAGATATTTTACATTTAAGCAAAAATCAACTTCCTCAAATATTTAATTCGTATGAGGCTGTTGGCTTTGTAAAAAATGAAAAAGCTTTAAAACTAGGCTTAAGTAAAGATTGCAAAGTTGTTATCGGTGGTGGTGATCAAGCGGTTGGCGCAACTGGCACCAATACATTAAATGCTGGCAGCATTTCGATATCTTTAGGAACAAGCGGTGTCGTATTTGCTCCAAGTAAAGAATACTGCTTTGATAAATTAGGTCGCGTTCATTCTTTTAGACACACAACAGGTGAATTCCATTTGATGGGCTGCACATTATCTGCGATGGGCTCGTTAAAATGGTGGATGGAAGATATTTTAAAAACAAAAGACTATGTTAATGAATTAAACAACATGCCTGATGAAATATCTAATGTCATCTTCTTGCCTTATTTGATGGGTGAAAGAAGTCCAATCAATGATCCTAACGCACGTGGTTCGTTTAATAATTTATCATTATTTTATTCCCGTGAGGCATTGACAAAAGCGGTTATTGAAGGCATATGCTTCTCTTTATATTATTTGTATAAAGTCATGCAAGAAGAAGG
>JAHZFY010000011.1:14041-20895 GCA_019421105.1 bacterium | reverse complement strand
CTTTTTGAATCTAGATTTGGAGTAATTTTAATACTTCTTAAATAATCTTTAGGAACTGATTCTAAAAAAACAGTTTGGTAAATGCCAGAGATTGCCGTATATAGATCTTTTCCTCTTTTATATGATTGTTTTCCAGTTGCATAAATTTCAGAATCAGCATCATCAGAAACAACGATATATATTTCATTATTTTCACCATTTATCAAATATTTAGTTATATCGATACTTATTGGGATATAACCATAATTCCACTGCGCTACAAAATGTCTATTAATATAAATTTTACATCTTTGATCTATCGCACCGATGTTTAAAATGACACGGTCAATTAAAAAATTTTCTGGCAATAAAAAATATCTGCAATAATGCAAGAATTCATCCTTTTGCAATTGCTTATTTACATGACTTAATTTTGATTCAGGACAATAAGGAACTAAGATATCGCCATCCATCTTATCAAGCGGATGTTCTGACTTAGATATTGCATATTTCCAAATCCCATTTAGACAAAAATAAGAGTTTCGTTCAAACTGAGGTCTTGGATAATCAAATAATGGCAAGATGTGGTTTGGTCGTATTATCATATATAAATTATATATAAATATATAGGAAAATTTTAACAAAAAATATAAAGCACATATTATTTTTGTTTTCTACTTAAAAAATTAAACTTCTTTACACTGTATAAATATTAGTAGATTTTGTTCTTTTTTGTTTGCTATTTTTTTCAAGTGAAATTAATATGTAAATCGACACCTTTAAAATCCCGAAATAAAGGTTTCGATAAAATAATAGAACTTTTGTTCTTAAAGTTTAATTCTTTTTTGTATCGTTTTAGGAGGGATGTAAATGTTAAAAGTAAGAAAAAGAGATGGTTCAATTATCGAATTCCAAATTAGTAAAATTCAAGACGCAATTGAAAAGGCTTTTGTTGCTGAACATAAGTTTTTTAACAAAGACATTATAGAGATGCTTTCTTTGCGTGTTACCGCTGATTTTAATTCTAAAGTTAAAGACAATATTATCGATGTCGAAGATATCCAAGATAGCGTTGAAGTAGTCTTAATTCAAGCAGGATATATCGATGTTGCTAAATCATATATTATCTATAGAAAACGTCATCAATCATTAAGAGACATTAAAACAACAAATATAGATTATAAAAATGTCGTTGATTCATATTTAAAGGTAGCTGACTGGCGTGTAAAAGAAAACTCAACAGTTACATATTCTGTTGGTGGTTTAATTTTATCTAACTCTGGCGCTATTACAGCAAATTATTGGTTAAGTGAAGTTTATGATGAAGAAATTGGAAACGCTCATAGAAATGCGGATATCCATCTACACGATTTATCGATGTTGACAGGCTATTGTGCTGGTTGGTCTTTAAAACAATTAATTCAAGAAGGTTTAGGTGGAGTGACAGGTAAAATTACATCTTCCCCTGCTAGCCATCTATCCACATTATGTAATCAAATGGTCAATTTTTTAGGCATCATGCAAAATGAATGGGCTGGAGCACAAGCATTTTCTAGTTTTGATACTTATTTAGCACCTTTTGTTAAAATTGATAACTTATCATATAAGCAAGTTAAACAATGCATCCAATCTTTCATCTTTGGTGTCAATACACCATCAAGATGGGGAACACAAGCACCATTTTCTAATATTACATTAGACTGGGTTGTTCCAAACGATATGGCTGAATTAAATTGTATTGTCGGTGGAAAAGAAGTTGACTTTAAATACAAAGATTGTGAAAAAGAAATGGCAATGATCAACAAAGCCTTTATCGAAATCATGATCGAAGGTGACGCTAATGGAAGAGGTTTCCAATATCCTATTCCTACATATTCAATCACTAGAACATTTGATTGGAGCGAAACTGAAAATAATAAATTATTATTTGAAATGGCAGCAAAATATGGTACACCATACTTTTCAAACTACGTCAATTCCGATATGGAACCAAGCGATGTTAGAAGTATGTGCTGTAGATTAAGATTAGACTTAAGAGAATTAAGAAAAAAATCAGGTGGCTTCTTTGGAAGTGGCGAATCTACTGGTTCGATTGGTGTTGTTACAATCAACATGCCAAGAATCGCATATCTAGCTACAGATGAAAAAGATTTCTATGATCGCTTAAATCATATTATGGATATATCAGCAAGATCTTTAAAGGTTAAACGTAACACTATTACAAAATTAATGGACGCTGGTTTATATCCTTATACAAAACGTTATTTAGGTGGATTTGATAATCATTTCTCCACCATTGGCTTAGTCGGTATGAATGAAGCATGCTTAAATGCAAGATGGATTAGAAAAGATTTAACTCAACCTGAAGCTAAACAATTTACAAAAGAAGTCTTAAATCACATGCGTAATCGTTTATCTGATTATCAAGAAATGTATGGCGACTTATATAATTTAGAAGCTACTCCAGCAGAATCAACTGCTTATCGTTTAGCAAAACACGATAAGAAAAAATATCCAGATATCATTACTGCAAGCGAAGATGGAAAAACACCATATTACACAAATTCATCCCATTTGCCAGTCGGTTATACAGATGACTTATTTGCAGCTTTAGATATCCAAGATGAATTGCAAACATTATATACATCAGGAACAGTATTCCACTGCTTCTTAGGTCAAAAACTACCATCTTGGAAATCTTGTATGAATCTTGTTAGAAAAATTTCTGAAAATTATCATTTACCATACTATACAATGTCTCCTACATACTCTGTTTGTAAAGATCATGGCTATATTGTTGGCGAACAATACGAATGCCCAATATGTGGTAAGAAAACTGAAGTTTATTCTAGAATCACTGGATATTATCGTCCTGTCCAAAATTGGAACGATGGAAAATCTGAAGAATTCAAAAATAGAAAAGAATACGATTTGAATAATTCGAACTTAACTCATGGATTGATGAATTCTGGCATAAACAAATGTTGCGATACTATTCAATCTAACGAAACAAACGAATTAATATTATTCACAACTAAGACTTGCCCAAATTGTAAAATGGCTAAAATGTTATTAGATAAAGCTCGTATAACTTATAAAGTTATCGATGCAGAAGAAGATAAAGAAATGACATTAAAATACGGTGTTAAAAAAGCACCTACACTACTAGTACCTCACGATAATCAATTTGATGTTTATGAAAACGCCTCAAACATCAAAGGATTCATCGAACATCTAGCATAATCGTGTTTGATATTATCATTATAGGCGGCGGTCCATCTGGTATGAGCGCCGCCTTATATGCTTTAAGAGCATCTAAAAAAGTTCTAATCTTAGAAAAAGAGGCGTTTGGTGGTCAAATCGCTACATCTCCACGAGTGGAAAACTATCCTACTTATAAATCCATAACTGGTCTTGAATTAAGCGATATGATGTTTGAACAAATTTCAGAATTAGGTGCTGATTTTGAATTAGAAGATGTTCTTGTAGTTAAAAAGAGCGAAACTGGCTTCATAGTTACGACGAATTATAATACATACGAAGCTAAAACTGTCATCATCGCAAATGGCGTCAAACATCGCAAGATGAATCTTGAAAACGAAGATGAACTCGTCGGTAAAGGGATTTCTTATTGTGCAGTTTGTGATGGTGCGTTTTATAAGGGTGAAGAAACATTTGTTATCGGTGATGCAAATTCTGCATTGCAATATGCTTTGCTTTTAGCAAATTATTGTCCTAAAGTAAATTTATGCACTTTATTTGATCGATTCTTCAGCGATGAAATATTACAAGAAAGAGTAAAAGAAAATAACAAAATAAATGTTATGCACAATTTGAATTTGATTCAATTTGAAGGAACAAATGCTCTTGAAGGTTTAGTTTTTAAAAACACTAAAACCGATGAGGTGGTTCATTTTAAAACCAATAATGTCTTTATAGCTATTGGGCAAATTCCAAACAATGACTTTTTAAAAGACTTGGTCGATTTAGACAAAGGCTATATTGTCACAAACGAAGACATGGAGACAAAAACAAAAGGTCTATTCGCGGTTGGAGATACAAGAAAAAAAGCGATAAGACAACTCATCACTGCTTGCAATGATGGCGCTATCGCTGCTATGAGTGCTTTAAAATATTTAGATTAAGAGGGTCTTCCCTCTTTTTTAATAACCTCTAAGTTTTGCACTATTTACATAAGGTTTTAAAATGTCTATGAATTTATTAGCAACATCAATATCGATTTCATTTAAAGAATTATCGATGCATTCATCAGATGCGATAAATTTTTGCAAAAATATTTTATCTGCACCTTTAATTAATTCCCCCATCTCTTTTATTGATGTTTCATCATGAAACTCCTTGACGATCGTGGTTCTAAATTCATAAGGTATGACATTGCTTTTTAAATAATTGATACTTTCTAAAATATTGTTGAGATTTATATGAGGACAATCAGTTGTTAAAGGATATCTTTTTAAAGAATTCTTTATATCCATCGCAACATAATCAATTAAGTTATTTTCAACTAATTCCTTAATAATCTTTGGATTCGAAACATTAGTGTCTAACTTAACTAAAAATCCTAAGTCTTTTATTTGCTTAATTTTTTCTTTTAAATCAGGCATTAAAGTTGGTTCGCCACCTGAAATGACCACCGCATCTAAAATTCCAATTCTTTTTTTTAGATAAGATAAAATTTCTTCAAAAGGAATTTCTTTATTGTATAAAGCATAAACTAAAGATGAATTATGACAAAAAGGGCATTTAAAATTGCAGTGTTCACAAAACAAAACACAAGAAACTTTTTCATCATAATCCAACAATGATAACTTTTCTATACCAACGAATTCCATATTGAAATTATACGTCTTTTATAGATAAATTAAAATAAATAAAATTTATTTAATTAATTGCGCTTTTTTGTTAAAATATTAAACATGAAAACAAATAATATAACATGGGACGAATACTTTATGGGCATAGCTTCTTTAAGTGCATTAAGAAGTAAAGATCCAAGCACAAAAGTGGGAGCGTGCATCGTCGATGAAGAACATAAAGTTGTATCGATTGGCTATAACGGAATGCCAAGAAGAATTGAAGATGACAAATTGACATGGAATAAAGGGGAGGATTTAGATAATAAATACCTTTATGTTTGTCATGCTGAATTCAACGCTATTTTAAACACAAGGAATGGCTCTGCTTTAAAAAATTGCAGTTTATACGTTACTTTATTCCCTTGCAATGAATGCGCTAAAGCAATTATTCAAGTCGGTATCAAGGAATTGATATATAAAGACAACAAATATGCTGATTCAATACAAACAAGAGCTAGTATGAAAATGTTAACGCTCGCGGGTGTTAAAATAAGAAAATACGAAGGAAGAGAATTAAATATCTCTGTTATAGAATAGTTTATGACTATAAAAGAATACGTAAAAAGAAGAAAAGAAGAAATTAAAGAAATCGTTTCTTTAAAACAAGATAAACCTAGCATTGTCATCGTTCAAGTTAATGAAGATGCAGCGTCTAACGCCTATGTAAAAGGAAAACTTAAAGACGCTGATGAATTAGGAATCAATGCAAAACTAATTAAACTACCTATTTCAACAAGTGAAAAAGAATTATTAGATTTAATTAGTAAATTAAATAATGATGACTCTATCGATGGTTTTATCGTTCAAATGCCTCTTCCAAAACAAATCGATGAAGAAGTTATTAAATTAGCAATCAGTCCTAAAAAAGATGTCGATGGTTTTCATCCATTATCAAAATTATATCCATGCACACCAAAAGGCATTATAAATTATCTTCATAGTGAAAACATTCAATTGCTTGGAAAAAACGCTGTTGTCATTGGGCGAAGCAATATAGTCGGAAAACCGATGGCTAAATTATTGCTCAATGAATCGATGAATGTCACTGTTTTACATTCAAAAACAACAAGAGAAGACATGTCAAGATATATTAAAAATGCTGATTTAATTGTCATCGCCATTGGAAAAGCATTATTTTTAGATGAAACATTCGATTATAAAAAAGACGCTATTATTGTCGATGTGGGTATCACAAGAACTGAACAAGGTTTAAAAGGTGATGCAAAAGAAGACTTACCTGTATTTTTAAAAACACCGGTCCCAGGTGGTGTTGGCTTACTAACTAGATTAGCCCTTTTTGAAAATTTATTAATATTACATGAGCAAAAGGAAAAATAATTATGGAATTTAAAATTGAAAATACTGCTGTTTATGGTTTAGATAAGGCAGTTATCGCATCCGGTAACGCTATGAGAACAACAATGGATGATAACACCATTGAAATGAGTGAAAAAGACTTTAAAAGAGGCTGTGTTTTAGGCCAAACTGGTCTAGGTGAAGGACATGATCAATTTTTAACTGGCATATTAGTTTCTTTTGATTTATATGCCCCACTATATCAATGGAAAGAAATTCAAAGATATAAATTTTTAAATTTCATTTCTTCTCAATCAACCATGCATCGATTAGCGAAATTTAATGTTAAAGAACAATGTGTTAAAGATACGGATGAGGTAATTTTAAACCGTTATCAAACTCTTTTAGATGAATATAATGAATATAACAAAACTCCAAAAGAAGAAATAGATTTAGTAAAACAAAAGCAATTATGGAGAACACTAGTCGCCTCTTTGCCGGCCGGATTTGTTTTAGGGGCAACGATGACAACAAACTATCGTCAATTAAAAACGATGTATCTACAAAGAAAAGATCACAAACTAAAAGAATGGCATGAATTTTGTAGATGGTGCGAAACATTACCTTACTTTTTACAACTTACGGGGGTTAAAAAAGATATTGATAACAATTAGTTATTAATATCAACAAAAAAATAAATAG
>JAHZFY010000011.1:8669-14031 GCA_019421105.1 bacterium | reverse complement strand
TATTTTCTATCTTTTTTAAAGGAGAATTATATGTTTACAATAATATATTTTCTAAAATATATAACATTTGATACGCAAAGCAATGATGAGTCAAATCTAATTCCATCAACACCAAATCAATTGCTTCTAGCTAATGAAATTTTAAAAGATTTATTAAAACTAGGATGCGATGCCAAAATTGATCAATACGGTCAAGTATATGCATATATTGAAGGCGAAGCTAATTTACCTACCATCGGTTTTAATGCACACATGGATACCGCGCCTGATTATTCAGGAAAAGATGTCGTATATCAATTGGTTGAAAATTATGATGGAAAAGACATTTTAAAAGATAACAACATAATCAGTCCAAATGATTATCCGATTTTAAATAGATTCATCAATAAAGATTTAATCATTGCAAAATCAGATACTCTATTAGGCGCTGATGATAAGGCAGGAATATCTATCATTATGAATTTGGTTGAATTCTTAATGAAAAATAAATCATTTAAACATCATCCTATATCTATTTTGTTCACTTGTGATGAAGAAATTGGAAAAGGCGCTGATCATTTTGATAATTCGATTTTTAAAGCTGATTATGCGTATACGATAGATGGTGATTCTCCTTACATCATCTCATATGAAAATTTTAATGCTGCGCATGTAGACATAACAATAAAAGGTGTCTCAATTCATCCAGGAGAAGCAAAAGATAAATTGATAAATGCCATAACCGTGGCCATGGATTTTAATTCTAATTTAAATTCTGATGAGGTTCCAGAAAAGACAACTGGATATGAAGGATTCCATCATTTAGTTGATATAAAGGGTGATTCTTATAAGTGTCAATTATCATATATTTTAAGAGATCACGATAAAAATAAACTCCAAGAAAAAATAAGACAATTTCAAGAAATTAAACAAAAAATCATGCAAAAATACCCTAATTTAGCGGAATTTAACATGGAAATTGGCTATGATTATAAGAATATGAAAGAAATACTAGATGAGGATATGCGCGCTATTGATAAATTAAAAACGGTTTATGAAAAATTGAATATTCCTTATGAGTTTAAACCGATAAGAGGAGGAACTGATGGAGCAAGTTTTTCTTTTAAAGGTTGCCCTACTCCAAATTTAGGAACAGGTTCATATAATCATCACGGACCGTGTGAATTTTTAGTTAAGCAAGAACATGATTTATTGATTGAAATCATCAAGGAGATTATAAAAGCATGAAGCCTGTAATTGTTTTACTAGGAGGAGGTTCAGCCTCTGGAAAAACACTTTTTACCCAATTTATTAAAAAGGAATTAAATGAAGATGTTTCGATAATAAACATCGATAATTTTTATGCCGACCATAAAGATTTAACTTTTGAAGAAAGAGAGAAATTGAACTACGATCATCCAAATGCTATCGATGAAAAATTGATGATTGAATGCGTTAAAAAATTAAAAGATGGTAAAGAAGTAGATATACCTTTATATGATTTTGCTAATCATAGACGTTCAATTCACACCATGCACATCAAACCATGCAGATATATAGTCGTCGATGGTATTTTTGCTTTGTACTATCAAGATTTATTGAAATTATCTAATTACAATATCTATGTGGACGCAAAAGAAGAAATCAGATTAAAAAGAAGAATATATCGTGACATAAACGAAAGAGGAAGAAGCAAAGAAAGTGTATTAAAGCAATTCCATGAAACTGTTGCTCCTATGCATAATATTTATATTGAACCAACAAAAAACAATGCCACCTATATATTCACAAATAATTTATTAGATGGCATTGATGAAAAACAAATCAATTATTTAATCAGTCAAATTAAATCATTATAAATTGCCAAACAAATAATCAATATAAGAAGGCTTATCTATAAATGGGTTTCTATTGCCTTGAATTTTAAATGCATATTCATTTCTTTGAATTTCAAATTCATCAACAGGATCAATCGCGTTCCAATTGCAGAGCAAATCATAAACTTCATATTTTCCTACACCTAAGACATCATTTAAAAACAATTCTCCAGTTACTCCATCTTTTAATGTTCCACCGAAAGTTGAGGTGTAATGAATATAAACATAGGCAATAATTCTTGCAATGTCGCCTTTTATTTCATCGCATGGCTCAAAACATCCAAAACTAGATCTAGCACCATAATAATTTACTCCACCACCAGAATAAGAGATGGTATTTAAATTATTCTTATCAAACATAGGAGCAAATCTAGTATTTCCTCTTAATGAATTAACATTAGCTTCTGTTGCTCTAAGATGATGTAAATCAGCACCTGCATACGATTCATAAAATACATCATTAGATAATGATTTTGGCCATACGTGTTCTCTATTTAAATTTGAAATTGGATTATTTGAATAAAAACAATAAGGCGTCGAATGTCCTCTTGTATCTGTTTTATAAAAATGTCCTTTTAAAGAGGAATAAGAAATATAGTTTGTATGAGTGCTCATCATCAAATTATGAAGTTGCACCGCTAAATCTTTTCCTACTACGTTATCAATAGAATTATAATAAGTTCCTTCATATGGATCTTTTTCATCATATACTAATGGTATGACATCGTATCTATAAGTCTTAATTGCGTCGGTAGGATAGCCCATAAACTCTAAGACACGATATCCAGAATCATAAGAAAAATAATCGAATATACCTTCTATTGTAACTATATCTCCACCATGTAAATCAAGCTGAGCAAAGTCGCGACGATTATTAAATTTATATGTTCCATCTTTATAAGATATCGAAGTAGATGATTTGGATAATCCGTAAATTAAAATGCTTCCAGTTTCATCAGTTAATTCAAAATTACCATAAGTTTCATTTTGAACATATTGCATAGTGCCACATATGCGATATAGTCTATTGTCGTAACTATTTTTATTTATGATATCGATGATATTTGATTCGACAGCAGATTCATTTTCATCATTAAAATGAACTTTTTCTTCTACCATAGTTGATGAAGAACTCGATTCACTTATTTCAGTACTTGTGGTAGTCGAATCAATAAAAGAACCACTAGAAGAAGAGGTATTATTAGTGTTTGCACAACTAGTCAAAGTCAAAACACTTGCTAAGAATAAAAGTTTTAAATAGTTATTCATATAATTTATCTCATGATATTAGAAAATCCATCTTGGCTAGAAATCTCGTCGATGGTTACAACGGGTTTGATTTTAAAGAAGTCTTCGACCAAAGTAGCACTTACACGTTCTTCAACATATAAATATTCACCGGTGAAAGAAGGGAATTTATCAAATACTCTACTTGAATTTTTATGGAATAAAACATAGTCAATGGCCGCGACATTATAATATTCATTTGGATCAATTTTAATCGGATTTGGTGCAAAATATGGATAATTTGAAGTGTTTCTTAAAATATCCGCGCCTTTAACCGACGCAACATATGTTTTGTTTTGGAATGGTAAAGCATCAAAAACAAGACCTTTTGTAATTTGAGAATCATCAGTTAAATTGACATTAGCTCTTCCACCATTATTGATAACCACATCAATATCAGCAAAGTCATCTTTCATCAATTCATAGCTCATATATGCAAGCATCTTACCAGAAACATTTTTTGACAAATATGTAGCACCTTCAATAGTGCCAATAACTTTATTTTTTTCTAAATAAAATTCATCGTTTAAATATGAATCCACTAACTCTTTTACTTTTTTATCTTCATCATGATTTGTTCCAACAAATGCTGATTCAGCAATTGGAGCGTTGATATTATTTAAATCAGAAACATCTAATCTAATGTGAGAAATATATTCGCCATGGCTTCCTGATTGAACAAATGGTACACCATTGACGATATCATCATCAAATCCATGAGAGTGCGCGGTAAAAACTGCATCGACATATCTTTTGTTGCTGATAGGAGAAATTGATGTTACCTCATTTGCAAAACTGTAACCTAAATCATTAAACGAGGCGTGAGCATTGACAACGACAACATCACAGCCCATTTCTTGTTTTAAAGTATTAGAAACATTTTTGACAATCTCGGTTGGCTCAATAAAGGTATAGCCTTCCCAAATCGTAGAAGTAATCGATGTGATTTGGTCTTCCCCAATTATGCCAATAAGACCAATTTTTACACCATTTCTTTCTATAATTTTATATTGATCCACTAAATCGTCAGCAAAAGTTGTCGGAGTTTTATTGACTTCATCGTAATGGTAAATATTAGCACCTAAAAAAGTTGTGCCTTTAGCAAATTCAGCATTGCGTTTAATAACATCTATACCCCAGTCAAATTCATGATTGCCTAAAGCCATCGCCTCGCAATTCAACATTGGTAAAGCCTTGGCTAAAAGTTCTCCTTTATTTGTGCCAGAATCATAAGTATCTTGAAATGTATCTCCACTACTTAAGAATACAAAATTGCCATAACTTTTTGCTTCTTGCTTTTTTAAATAAGTTGCAAGTCGAGCAATTCCTGGTTCGCTTTTGCCAAAATTAGAAACTATTCTTCCATGAAAATCATTAATCGCATAAAAATCGATCATGCCATCTATTGTCTCTTTTGGAAAAGAAGTAGATGTATCTTTTGAGGTTGTACTTGACGTATCAACATCAGTTGTAGTTGTTGTGCTTTGACTTATGTTTGGTTGACAACCGACCAAAGGCATACATAAGAGTAATGATGCCAAAACAAAAATATTCTTTTTCATGATTTAACTTTAGCAAAAAAATAAAATTAAAACAATTTTATTATATTAACAAAGAAAAAAAGACATAGATTTTCTCTATGCCTTTCATCATGAATATTATGATTATTTAACTACGACGTATGAAGCAGTTCCATCTTCATTGCTAACCTTTTCAAATAGAACTTCTACTTCTTGGTTTTCGTCTTCAAATTCTGCAAGTATTAATGTTTTATTATCTTTGTTAATTAATTTGAACTCGATTTCTTTTTCACCAAGTTTTTCATCTTCAACTTCTAATTCCACTTTATCTTTTTCAACTTCTAAAGAGTATTCATAAATAGTGTTTCCGTTGTTGATTACTTCATATTGGAATTCAGTTGTGTTGTTTTCAATTTCTTGTTCAACTTTAATTGTAGTTGTTTCATCAATTTGATAGACAAAGGATACTTCAAATTCATCGACATCTAATTCTTTGCTACCTCTCATTTTGTATGTGCTTTCACCAATTTGAATAATACCTTCGATTGAAGATTCAACTTCTTCATCATCGTCATCATCATCAGCTACTTCTAATGTCTCGTTATAATACATTACAAATGAATTATCTTTTAAATTGATATCTTTATATGTGATGCTCATCTTTTTAGTGTATTCTGGTAAATCACTAGTTTCTTCTTT
>JAHZFY010000011.1:0-8659 GCA_019421105.1 bacterium | reverse complement strand
CAGCGATCAATTCATCTAAGCCAGTTAAAGCTGCTTCAACGGATGGTAAATATTGGACCAATTCATCGATGATGCTTTGATCGACATCTTTAGCGCCTTTTAACATTGCTAAGCCTGAAACGCCTGTTTTTCCTAATAAGCCAATTGATGTAGCTGCTTCAAATGCGTATACATTAGCAGTGTTTTTTGTGTCGATTGGGAAGTTGTTTTGAGTGTTGGTTGTGTTGCATCCTACTAATAACATCGATGCAAACAATGGAAGTATAATTTTGGTAGATTTCATTTTCTTTTACCGCCTTTCACTTATACAACAAATATAGTTATGGTTTTATTGGAAATTTTTTTAATTTCTTTTTAAAACATAGGTGTAGCCTAGATTATTTTCTTTATATAAATATGAAGTACCAAGGTCATCATCAATAATTTCAATGCTCATATCTCCTTTATTTGATAACATTTCATATTCGCAATAATAACCTGTGTCATTATTAATAATACGGTATTTAGATTCCTTTTTATTAATAGCTTGAGTGGTTTTTACTTCGACTAAAGGAGATTCATCAGGTTCTTTTTCAAAAGATACTTCAGCATTAAACACCTCAACCTCATTTTCAAATAATGAATAAACATAAGATTGCTCGTGGTCGTTTGTCGCAGTTTCGATTTCTTGTTTGATGATCACATAATCTTTTTTAGCCTCATCAAAATAAACTCTTAATTCTAATTCAGCTTCACTTTCATCGACATCGTTTTCAATTTCTTTTTCACCTTCTACAGTGTAAACATGTTCATCGATTTTAAAGATGCCGTTTAATGAATATTCACTTTCATCATCTTCTTCGTCCACTAATACTTCATTATAATAAAATTTAACATCGCCTAATTCGTTTGCAATGTTCATCATATATTGATAGTTGACATCATCAGAAACACTAACTTCCGATTCGATATTAAAATTATTATTTAGCATTGTTTCAGCTGTTTTCATATAAGGATTAAATGTATTTAATTCATCAAAAAACTCATCTTTTGTAATGGCGTTTCTTTTCATGAGTGATAAAGATTTATTATTCAATCCATTGACGATGTTGCTTGCGCTTAAAACACCAAACGCTATTTCATTTTTCCTACCTTGAATACCAACAGGGACACCGGATGTAATATGTGGTTTATTTGTCACATTAATTCCAATCATATTAGGAATGATAACCGCACATAAAATTCCACCGACTAAAATAGGAGCTCCGATAGCGTAAGCAAAAGGTTTTTTATACCACGGTGTTTTTAAACTTTGTCTTTGATTCAAATATTTTTGCTTGATTGATGTAGCTAAATTAGGAATTGAATCGTCGTTGATTTCTTTTAAAATTTGTTGTTTTAAGTTTTCATCTTTTAACATCAGTTTATACCTCCTATTTTTTCTTGTAATTTTTTCCTTGCCTCTTGATAAAGCCAAGTGCAGGTGCCGATTGGAATTTTTTTAATTTTTGATATCTCCTTAAATGAGTATTCCCCCAGCACTTTTAATGTAAAGACCATGTATTCTTTTTCATTTAATGTCGATTGGATCGTTTTTAATAAGCCCGTATCCATATTTTCCATTTGAGAATATGAACTATCTTTATAATTGGTAGAAACAAATTCAGATTCATATTTTCTTTTGTTCCAGTAATTTATGGTTTTGTTTTTTGCTACTTGAACTAAGAATCCATATACATCAGTGTCATCTTTAATTTTGTTTTTATGATTTAAAAACTCTATATAGGTTTCTTGCATCAAATCTTTAATGACTTCTTCATCTTTGATAATCGCATATATTGCAAAATAGACACCTTTTTTTGTTAATGCATATAATTCATCAAATGAATCGAGTTTTTCTTGTTTTAACTCATAGAGCAATTCTTTTAATCTTCTTTTTTCATCCATACTCTTCTCACCTTAATAACAAATGAATTTAATATTTTATTGGGAAAAATTATTTTTTTATCATCATTTCCACGATTTTATCAAAATCAATGGAAAGTTTATATTTATTTAAATCATCGAGTTTTATCCAAAAAACCTCACCTTCTACACCTGATTTTAATTCACCTTCAAATTTATCAGTTTTATATAAAAAGGCTAAATATCTAATATTGTTACCCCAATCCCATTCCATAACTCCACAAGGAATTAAATCAGAAATGGTAAGATTAGTTTCCTCTTTTACTTCTCTTATTGTAGATTCGATGATAGTTTCATCATCATTTATATGTCCGCCTGGAAAATTTATTCCTGGCCAATCCTTTTTATTTCGATCAATGACTAAAATTTCATCATTTTTATATACCATGCACATATTCGACATGATTACTTTTGAATACTTTTCCATAATCTTCCCTCAACAATATTTATATCATTTTTTTAACAATAAAAAAAGTGTGATACAATCACACTTTTAAAATAATTCGATTTAAAAAATTATTCTTTGTTGATTAAAATTTCGATAAATGGATTGGCTTCATCGCTATAATCATAAATTTCAACATATGCACCAGAGGTATGTTCAATAACTGCTTGTTCTTTATCAATTGTCCAACCTTCTAGACCTGTATAAGCTTCATAAACTTTTTCAGTAAACGCTGCACAATCACTTGAATAACAAACAACGCCGATATACCAATCAGGATCGCTTAAATCCATTGCGTAAGCATCAGCACCTTCAACTGCTGGAACACTAACAGGATAGCCGTGTTGTGTTAATAAATTTTGAACGGTTTCAGCTGGCCAATTAGCAAATGTTTCAACATATTCGACTATACTCATATGTGTCATATTTTTATCTGCATCATAAGTTAGTTTTATTTCAGCTGTTTTAGAACTATTGATGATTTTTCCTTCAACTTCTTGCCATTCATTGGCTAATAAAGTTGTTTTATATGCTGCAGTTACATCCGCTCCATAAACATTTACTACAAATTCATTGATGGAATCACTATTATCAAAATATTCTAAGTAATCAAAATCTGCAGTTAGCTTTGGTAAAGTAACATCACCAAATACATTAAATATTTCATCATTGATTACTGCTTCATCCCAAACCGTTTCATATTCTTGATATTCAAAGCAAATTTCTGCCCTAGTGGAATAAATAAATGTATATGCTAAAACTACTTTTTCATTTTTTTCTCCAAAATGATGGACTAAATACCAATCATTAGGCCCTGCTTCTTCACCAAAATCAGCAGTAACATCATCATAATGATTTTCCATTAAAACATTTTTAACTGTAGTTACATCTTTTTCAACATAGCTAGGTAATTCAAAAGAGACGCTGCCATATAATTCAGTCCAAGTGCCTTCGACTTCAAAGTAAGGAACAACATAACCACCTAAGTTATTTTTCATCATTTCAACAATTTCGGCACTCCAAGTTTTATCGACAACTGTTGTTGTGGTTGTTGTTTCAGTTGTTGTTTCAGTACTTGTAGGTTCACTGCTAGTTTCAGTGGATGTTGGTTCGGTTGTAGTAACATCAGGCTTAGATGTAGTGCTATCTTGAGTATTACTACTTAATGTGGTAGTTGGCTTGGTTGTACACGCGACTAACGCAAGTCCAACTAATGAAAAAAACAAAACTTTACCCTTTTTCATATTGTAAGGACCCTCCAATAATAAGTTTAGGTATATTATGCATTTATGAAAAAATATAATCAATGCTTTTTTAAATTATTTGTCATATGAGTTTATAAAAACTAAAATAAATAATAGGAGACTATATAAATGAAAAATAAAAGCAATATTTTAAAAGCCTTAAAAATAATTGGAATAAGTTTAGGTTCTCTTTTGGGTGTGTTTGTTTTAACCATCGGAACTTATTTTGTCTATGTCATAGCGACTTATTATAGAATTGAAGATAATCTAAAACTTGATGTTAAAAACAATAAAGAAGAAATCGTATCAGTAAATGAAAGTCTAACCATAACTAGTTATAACATTGGTTTTGGTGCTTATTCTAAAGAATACTCCTTCTTTTTAGATGAAGGTATCGATGTCGATGGAACTTTATTATATGGACATTATGGAAAAGGAATATCCTATGAAGATGTCTTAAAAAACACTAAAGGTTCTATCGATGTTTTAAAAGAATTAGATTCTGATTTTGTGTTTGTTCAAGAAGTTGATCAAGATTCAGATAGAGCGTATCATATCAATCAACAAAAAATGATCGAAGAACAATTAAATCAATATGCATCAACATACGCTGTTAATTTCCATTCAGCATATCTTGCATATCCATTATACGATAACCATGGTAAATCAATCGCAGGACAACAAACATTGAGCAAATATAAAATTGATGACGCTGTTAGAAAATCTTATGTTATCTCTGATGCTTTCCCTGATAAATTCTTTGATTTAGATAGATGCTTTTCTGTCCATTATTTACCAACCTCAAATGACAAAGAATTAGTTTTAATCAATTCTCACATGTCAGCTTATGATGAAGGTGGAAAAATAAGAAACAAACAAATTGAACAGCTCAATGAATATATCATAAGCGAATATAATAAAGGAAATTATGTCATTGTTGGAGGAGACTTCAATCATGATTTGTTAACAAATAATCCAATGTATCCTTTTTACGATGAAAATAATTTACCATTTAAAGAGTCTTTTAAACAGCAAAAACCGAATTGGGTTTCATTTATGTTTGATGAAAATAAAGAGTCCATTTTTGATGAGAACTTCACCATTGTTGCCGCAAATGATGTGCCAACAATTAGAGGTTGTGATAGACCATATGAAAAAGGATATACATATGTATCTAGTGTGGATGGATTTATTGTTTCAAACAATATTAAAATTAAAAAGACATTCACCACTCCAACTAAAGACGAAACAACTGATATGTTTGCGTTTTCAGATCATCACCCAACAACTATCGAGTTTGAATTAATGTAAGGAATTTAGATATGAACAATAAAATTAAGGGAATATTTTTTGATTTTGACTGGACATTATTTGATCATAAAACTAAGTCCTTCATTCCTTCTGCTATAAAAGCAATTAACGATATTCAAAAACAAGGAATAAAAATTTTTATTAATTCAGCAAGATCTTATTTTTCTTTAAAAGGATTAAAAACTTTTGAATATTTTAATTTTGATGGATATTCAGTTTCAAATGGCGGAGCGGCATTTTTAAAAGACAAGGTTTTATACGCGCATTATTTAAGCAAAGATAAAGTAAAAGAAATCATAACCACCCTTGATAAATATAATGTCTCTTATATGATTTCAACACTTAAAACTGCATATTTAAAAAATGTAAATGATGATGTTAATGTGAAGTCTTTTTATGAGATTTTTTATGAACCATATCCTCAAGATATTAAAAATTATAAAGATGAGGAAGTTTTAGCAATTCAAGTTTATATAAGCAAAGATAAAGACTATATTCTTGATGAGATTCAAGGTGTTACAAAAGATAGATTTTTTGATTGCAATGTTGAAATTACAACTAAGCTTTTCTCAAAAAAAGAAGGGATAGAAGCATTGATAAATCATTTTGGTTATCAAAAAGAAGAAATCGCCGCTTTTGGTGATGATGTTAACGACATCGATATGTTTAACCATGTTAAATATGGTATTTGTTTAGGTAATGGGAAAGAAGAAGTAAAGCCCTACGCATACTATGTAACTAGCAACATTGAAGAAGATGGCATCTTAAATGGATTAAAATATTTAGGTTTGGTTGATGAGAAGTAAAATTGCAAACTTTACATATGTTTTATTATCTAATTTAATAGTCGCATTTTTGTTAAATTTTTCAGTGCAGTTTTTGTTTTCTCAATATGTCGACTGGAACAATCTTTTATTAAATTTTTCGGTTGCATTTTTAGTTGGGGTTATAATAGGAAGTAGCCTTCCATTAGTCAAAATTGGTAAATGGTTCACAAAAATTTTTAAAGTAGAAAATGAAACTTATACGAATAATATTTTGTATCGTTTATTAGCTACGCTTATAATCAATTCTATATTTTTTATATTTATAAACCCAACGATCACAATCGTTAATTTTATTGTCTATAATCAAGATCATTTAATAGCCTTTTTAAATTGGCTTTGGACAGCACCATATGTATTTATAGTTGGATATTGTGCAAGTTTAATTGGAGATTTTATAGCGTATAGATGCGCGCATAAAATCGATAATAATTTTTAATTAAAGCAATTTAATGTTGTTTAGTTTAGCTAGTTCGGTTTGTTCTTTAGGCCATAAAGAGGCTTGCA
The DNA here is from genome assembly GCA_019421105.1 of bacterium. GTDB lineage: Bacteria > Bacillota_I > Bacilli_A > RFN20 > CAG-826 > CAJOOD01. The sequence goes on along the minus strand of JAHZFY010000011.1, from coordinate 2,384 downwards.
CTTCACCGATGTGCGCTTTTTTTAAATAAAACATGCATATACGAGATTGTCCAATTCCTCCACCGATTGTGAAAGGAAGATTGCCTGAAATAACATCTTGAGTATATTTATTATTCAACTTATCCAATTCATTTTTATATTTGAGTTGTTTTAACAACGAATCTTTATCCACTCTAATACCCATAGATGATAACTCTAATGGAGCGTCGATAACTTCATCAAAAACTAAAATATCACCATTTAATTTCCAATCATCATAATCTGCTGCTCTTCCATCATGAGGCATACCATCTTTTAAAGGCCAACCAATTTGAAACAAGAAAACTGAACCAAATTCTTTGCAAATCGCATATTCTTTTTCTTTTCTTGTTAAATTTGGATACATTTTTTCAAGTTGTTTGGTAGAGATAAATTTGATGTTTTTTGCCAATGTTGGTTTTAAATTGGGGTACTTTTTATATATGTCTTCTTCTACTTTTAATAAAACTTTATAAATTTGTTTCACTGTTTTAAAAAGGAATTTTTTATTTCTATCGTTTTGATTTATGACAATTTCATAATCCCATTGATCGACATATAAAGAATGAACGTTATCTAGTGTTTGATCTTTTCTAATAGCGTTCGTATTCTTTTAAGGCGTTTCTTTTCCATTTAGCTAAACTTTGAACGACTTGTATCTCATCATCAAAAGAATTAGTATGAAAACTAACTGGCTTTTCAACGCCGTTTAATTCATCATTTAATCCAGTGGATTTTAAAACCATTATGGGAGCGCTTACTCTAATTAAATTTAATTTTTTAGCTAATCTTTTTTCAAAGGTATCTTTAATGAATTTAATCGCTAATTCAACCTCGATAATATTTCTATCGCTTTTATAATTTTTATCAACTTTATAGACCATGTTTTAATTTTATTAATTATTAATATTTTTTCAAGAAACTTTTACGGTTTTTATTGCAAGTTTTAATTAAAACATATATAACTAAATTGTAAGATCTATCGGTAGGCGAGACTAACATAAAGATATGGATTGTTGCCGCGACCTAGTGGAGACACTAATAGAGGGCCAGCAGTATATGTCGACATCAAGGCATATTCTAATACAATTACACCGCTTTATGAAGTTAAAGCTCACACGTTGGTGGTGTTTTAATTTTATGAGTTGACTACTGATATATCAGTAGTTTTTTATTTAGGAGGTGCTTTTATGAAAACAAGTAAACAAATTAATCAAGAAATCTTAACTTTAATTAGATCTGATTTGTCTAAACGAAAGTTAAAAAAAGAATTAGAGCACTACCACGAAAGTGATATAGCGGATGCTGTTGTATATCTAAGCAAAGATGAAAGAGCGAAATTATATGAGGTATTAGGAGATAAACTAACATCAGAAGTTTTTGCTTATTTAGACGATGTTGAAGATTATATTGAAGAATTAGATGATGAAAAAGCCGCGGACATCATCGAGGAAATGGATGCTGACGATGCTATTGACGTATTAGAGGAATTAGATAAAGAAGACCGTACATCAATTGTTTCTAAAATGGAAGATGAAGCAGTTGAAGACATTAAGTTAATCGCAAGTTATGAAGAAGATGAAATCGGTAGTAAAATGACCACTAACTACATAGCCATCCCTCATTCTTCCACTATCAAACAAGCAATGAGATTAGTTATTAAAAATGCTAATGAAAATGATAATGTAAATACCATATATGTCATTGAAGAAGATGGTACATTTTATGGATGTATCGATTTAAAAGATCTCATCATCGCAAGAGCTGATACAGATATAAACACCATCATTCACCATAACTATCCATATTTAAAAGATAAGGCCAAAGTTAGTGAAGTAATCAACGATTTAAAACAAGACGCTCTACCGATGGTTCCAGTTTTAAATGATGAATATAAGTTAATTGGTGTTATCACATCAAGTGATGTCATCGAAGCTGTTGAAGAAGAATTCGAAGAAGACTATGCAAAACTAGCAGGTTTAAGCAAAGAAGAAGATATAGATGAACCTTATTTTAAATCATTGAAAAAACGTGTTCCATGGCTAGTTTTATTACTAGTATTAGGTTTATGTGTATCCTTATTAATATCACAATTTGAAGCAATTATTGCCATTATTCCAATGGTTGTATTTTTCCAATCTATTGTCTTAGATATGGCTGGAAATGTTGGAACACAATCTTTAGCGGTAACCATTCGATATTTAAATAGTGAAGAAACAAATACTAAAAAACGCTTAAAATGATTTTTAAAGAAGTAAAATTAGGATTTAGCAATGGCGTTTTAATTGGCGGTATATCCTTTTTAGTTGTCCTATTGTTTTTATATATAAAACATCAACCAATTACTGGTGATACATTTTTAATTC
>JAHZFY010000109.1 GCA_019421105.1 bacterium | reverse complement strand
AAATCCTCCATTTCATCTTACCCTATTTGGGCAAAATTTTGGGGGAAATTTCATTACATTTGGCAGGGGTAGTAGGAATCGAACCCACATTAGCGGTTTTGGAGACCGTTGTACTGCCGTTGTACTATACCCCTATTTGACTAACGCACTTTATTATAACAAATTAAGCCTTAAAAACAAGCAAAAACAATATAATGATATTGAAGTTATATATGCTTAATAATAAAATTATCAATGAGGATTTAATTATGAAAAACAAAATTTTAATTTTAACACTATTAAGCGCTATTACATTGATGGGTTGTACAAATGTTAAAACTTCTTCAAATACATCTACAACCACTACTACAACAGAAGAAACTACAACTACAACTGAATCAACTACTACAGGTAGTGAAACATCAGAAGTTCCTGCTCATGTTGTTCAAATTTATTTTAATAACATCACCACTATTAAAGCAGGAGCAGATTTAAAAGATCCTGCTCAACAAGAACCTTTTATGAATCTATTCAATGGTGATTATCCAAATTTATTAGAATCCTATACTTCTGAAAAAGTTTTTGTTCAAACTAGCCAAAGCATCAAAGATTTACCAGAAATCAATTTCTTAACTATTGGTGCTTCAAAAGCTAAAGGTACACTCACCTTAAATTTTGCCAAAGATTTAAAAGAAGTGACCATTCGTGCTCGTGCTTATTATAAACATTTTGCTTATGATGGATATGATGGTTGGAGCAACGATGATAATCCAACTTTAACTGTAAATTTTGATGGTAAAGAAAACACGATGAATTTACCAAGTGATCCAATGCAATATAAAGAAAGTGAAATTGTTGTTCAAACTTTTAAAAGCGACACCACTTCTAATACATTAACTTTATCTAGTCAAGATGGAGAACATAAAAGAGTGTTTATAGAGTCGATGACTTTTGCTTATTAATATGGTTGTATTTGCTACTATTGTAACTTTATTTATTATCGGGTCATTAATTGGATGGATTATTGAAGTTTTATTTAGACGTTTTTTCAGCGCTAAAAAATGGATTAATCCAGGCTTTTTGGTGGGCCCATATATTCCTTTATATGGATTTGGAACTATCATATTATATGGTCTATCTAATTTAGATTTGTCATATATAGGAGTAACTAATAATATTCTTGCTATTATCATTAAAATACTTTTGATAGGCATATGTTTAACTTTAATTGAATTTATCGCTGGTCTTATCTTTTTAAAAGGATTAAAAATTAAACTTTGGGACTATTCCAATCAAAAAGGTAATATCATGGGAATTATTTGTCCATTGTTTTCTTTATTTTGGTTAGTGATTGGCTGTGCGTATTATTTTGGTATCAACCCATTTTTAGTTCAAGGCGTGGAGTTTTTGGCGAGCGAATCCCACCACATCTATTACATATTTATTGGGATTGTCTTAGGAATGATGATCGTCGATTTTGCTTATTCTATTCATTTAGCAAGTAAAATAATAGAAGTTAGCAATAAATTAAAAGTGACGATCGACTATGATAAATTTAAAGAAAACGTAAAAGATAAGACTATCTTATTAAAACAAAAAAATGAAATTAGACATGAAAAAATAAAAAATCGTATCAAAAAGCCATTCTTTTTCCCATTTAAAGATAATACTCAAACAATGTCAGAAAGAATAAAAGATTATATTGAATCAGATGCTTACGATTATATTCAAAGACAAAAAGACTTTCAGGCATCTCAAAAAAGACAAATTAAAGAAAAGAAAAAAAGAAAGGATTAATACTTTAATCCAATCATTTTTTTAATTAAGTTAACTTTCTTTTTGCTATATGGAGGGTATTTCACCATCAACTCTTTTTTTCCTTTGGCTAATAAAGACTTATAATGGGTAAAAGTATCAAAAGATTTTTTACCATGATATGAACCCATGCCAGATTTTCCTACGCCTCCAAATGGAAGATTATCATTAGTTAGATGCATGATACACTCATTTAAACATGCCCCACCAAAATAAGAAGTTGAAAAGACGATTTTAGATAATGTTTTACTTCTAGTAAATAAATAAAACGCTAATGGTTTATCTTTATTATTGATAACTCTTAATAACTCTAAAATATTATTAAATTTAATAATAGGCATTAGTGGGCCAAATATTTCTTCGCTCATTATCTTATCGGAGAATTTTACTTTATCTAAAACGGTTGGCTCTAAACATAGACCTTCAATTTTCCCACCTTTAATAATTTTTGTCTCATCGATTAAAGACAATACTTTTTCTTTATGTTTTTCATTTATTAAATATGGAAAATCTTCTTTTAGTTTGCCGTTTTCATAATAAAACTTATCGATGTAGTATTTTACTTTTGTAACAAATTCATCATGAACTTTGCTATGAACGCATATATAATCTGGTGCCACACAAGTTTGTCCAGCATTTAAAAACTTACCCCATACGATTCTTCTAGCCGCTAAATCAATATCAGCGTCATCATTGACAATACAAGGAGATTTGCCACCTAATTCTAAAGAAACAGGAGTTAGATGCACCGCAGCTTTTTGTAAGACCAATCTTCCAACGGTTTCTCCACCGGTAAAGAAAATATAATCAAATTTTTGATCTAGCAATG
>JAHZFY010000108.1 GCA_019421105.1 bacterium | reverse complement strand
CATTCATCAATAAATTCTTTAAAAATCGACTACTTTACGGAACAATTTTTTGTATCCATAGCTAGAAGCATATCCTTTGCATAATTGGTAGGTTCTCTCCATGGTTTCCAATATACTTTTAATTCTTTATCATTAGTTAAATCACCATCACTATTTGAATCAATAACTTCCATATCTAAAACGTTTTTAGAAAAATCTGTAACACATAAGGCATAATAAGATTTTATATCCATGGCTACTACATCATCACCATTATGCCACTTAGCATTATCACGAATTTTTATAACAGAAGTATGATCATCGTTATGCGTAAAAGATTCAGCCACTAAATAATAAAATTTAGTTGATGTTCTTACGTATTGCATACATCCTTCTAAACTATACATAATAACTGGCCCTGCATCTGGTCCTGAATGGAAGTGAGTACCTATTCCAGTTTTAGTCCACGACGAAGCAATTCTATATGATTTTTCAGGATTTTTTCCAGGTGCTGTTAAATAATTTGGAAACCCACCAATTTCTTTAGGCCCACAACCAATCAACATACCGGCCATGAGTGATAATAAAGAGATTTTTCTAAATAAATGTTTCATTTTGTGTTCCTCTTGACAACTTATTCAAAAATTTTTATAGTGTAATTGTAAACGTTTTCATTATTAATTTTACAACCTGATTCATTTTTGTCAACATACATATTTAAAGCTTTAATATTTGGAGGATATAAAAATGTACCTAGAGAAATTAAAAGAAATGAAACAAAAACTTTCAACAGATCTTTCTAATAGAATTTTTTCAGAATTAAATATAGTCCTTCAACTCAATAAATTTAAAAATAACGCATATGACGATGTCATATCTCAAAATATAGAATATCTTTATACTAAATTCATCAAAATGGGTTATTTTTCCATCAAAGATGTTAAGTTTGTTGAAAATAATTTAATTTTTTTACAAGATGAAATCAAAAACATTGAAGTTATTTGTGTCGGGCATGCTCATTTAGATATGAACTGGCTATGGGGTTTTGATGAAACAGTAGCTATCGTTTGTGCAACAATGGACACTGTGTTACATCTATTAGATAAATATAAAGATTTTACTTTTGCTCAATCACAAGCAAGCGTGTACAAAATATTAAACGATTTTAGACCTGATTTACTCAAAAAAATAAAAAAATACATTAAACAAGGAAGGTTTGAAGTAACCGCAGGAAGTTATGTTGAATCTGATAAAAATATTCCCAACGCATCTAGCCTAATTGATCAAATACAATTCAGCCGAGATTATTTATCAAAAACCTTAAGTATAAATAAAGAGGATATAAATATTGATTTTGAGCCTGATACATTTGGTCATAGTATCGATGTGCCGGAAATATTATATCAATCAGGAATAAAATACTACTACCATTGTAGAGGAAATAATAATCCAGCAATATATAAATGGCAAAGCAAAGCAGGAAATACGGTTTTGGTATATAGAGAACCACAATGGTATAATTCAAGCATTGATTATAACTCTTTTGAGCATGTAGTTGATTTTGCACATAAGTATGGCATTAAAAAAGTGTTGAAAGTGTTCGGCGTCGGAGATCATGGTGGCGGACCTACAATAAGCGATATCGAAATGATCAAAAAACTTGGATCATTTCCTTTAATGCCAAAAATAAAATTCGGAACATATAAAGAGTTTTTCAATTATTTAAATTCAATTAAAAACTGGCCAGTTCATAATGATGAAAGCAATTTTATTTTTAGAGGATGTTATTCATCACAATCACAAATTAAAACAAATAACGCTATAAGTGAAATCAATTTATACAAAGCAGGATTTTATCAAACAATATCAAATAATAAAAATTGTTTAGAAATGATAAATAAAGCAAGAGATTTATTATTGTTTAATCAATTCCATGATATATTACCAGGGAGTGGTAGCGAACAAACAAGAATATATTCATTGGCAACATATCAACAAATTAATGCTTATTGTTCCACTGCTATCTCGACCTCACTACAAAAAATAGCAAAACAAATCGACACTACTATCATATATGATTCAATGGATATTGAAAAAAACAATACTAGTTTTGGTGCAGGAAGTGGATATCACTGTAAAGATGGATATTTTTTAAATAATAAAACTTACTCAAATCAGAGAGCTTACGCTATTTTTAACTCAAGTTCATTTAAAGGTAGAAAAGTAATTAAACTGGATTTATGGGACTATAAAGAGGATATAAATAACATTGAAATAATTGATGAAAAGAAAAATAATTTAAATTTTTGTATTGCTAGTAAATCTGAGTTTTATTGGTCACATGATGTAAGTACAATTGAAGTAGAAGTTGATTTAAAACCTTACGGATACACGCTTGTGTGCGTCAGACAAAAAATAGCTAGAGTTAAAGATATGGACAATCCACCAACGTATGAGCGCACAGAGAGCAAAGATGATTTAACACTAAAAAATCAATATGTAAAAGTTGAATTCGATCAAAAATTAAACTTGACAAAATTCTATGACTACGTGAATAAAAATGAATTAATTAATGAAAAAAGCAATTTTTGTTATTGCATAGAAGATGGTTCAAAGCTTATGTCTGCTTGGGTTAGTGGCCGAAT
>JAHZFY010000107.1 GCA_019421105.1 bacterium | reverse complement strand
CATGAAGGAAAAAGGATATTGTTTATTTTGTAAAAACATCGAGGATTATGAAAGAGTTTTTGATGTTGATAGTAACGACGAGTTTTCTTATTGTCCAAGATGCGGCAAAAAAATTAAGACTGCTGATGCAAATAAAGCATTTAATCTAAAAATAAAACTATTATTAAAAAAAGCAAATTATCATATTAGAATAACAAATAAATTTGATAGAGCATATGAAATTTTTGGTGAAGTTTTGTTGCTTGATAATGAAAATTGTCTTGCATTATGTGGCCAAGTTGAATCATTGATGTTTTTATCCACCTTAAGAACTCCTCGTTTTGATGATTGTCAAGTAATGATAAATATATGTGGCAAAAATCACTTTAGAAAAGTAAAAAATCAAGGTATATATTTTGATTATTTAATCAAATATGAAAGAATATGTCGAATTTATTTAAAAAATATTAAGACTTTGCTTACATATAAAAATTTTTATTATGACGATAAGTGCGTTAAATTATACGTTGACAGGTGTTTAGAAATTAAACGTTTCTATGAATTTATCTTAGCTGAATTAGATTATTTAAAATCAAAAGGTTTTAATATCAGTGGATTTGAAAACTTTTTATCTATGAGTAATGACAATTTAAAAAAAGTGGTGGACATATTAGATGGTACTTTTACAACCGTGGATGGTCTGACTTATCATATAAAAATGAACAAAAATAATTTTGAATTGTTAAATGATGGAATAAAAATGGATACTAAATTAGGTAAGTATAGAGTATATCATCTTGATCATGTCGATAAAAAACATCTAATCAAAGATAAAGTATATAAATTAAATCGCCACCATCATTATATATATAGGACTTGTTTTTTCTTGGCTATAATTTTTGCATCTTTATCCATTTTAAGCATCCCCTTCATTTTTGTTTTTGATGAGCTTAAAATTGTATTTTCACTACTAGCTATTATCTTTGCAGTTTTATTCTTTACATGTCTTTTGATAAAACACTTAATTAGACATTTGATAAAAAAAAGAAGGCAATCCATTAAATAATGCCTTCTTTTTTTAAATAATCCACCAACTGTTTAAGTGCTAAACCTCTATGGGAGATTTTGTTTTTGACTTCACCTTTTAGTTGGGCGTAAGACTCATTATAACCATCAGGGATAAAAATAGGATCATATCCAAAGCCAAGCTCTCCTAAAGGTACATCGTTTATTTTTCCATGACATTCACCAACGAATTCTAAAGGTTCTTTTTTTAAGTTGATGAGAGCAATATGGCAGACAAACTTTGCTGATTTATCCTTGCCTTTTATTTGCTCATTTATATAAGTAAAAGTGTTTAACAATCCATCATGCTCTTTTATGAATCTAGCGCTTCTTATACCAGGTTGACCATTTAAAGATTTAATTTCAATGCCAGAATCATCACTCATAATCGCATAGCTGGTATAAGGTTTTAGGGCGCTTGCTTTTTTAATTGCGTTTTCTATGTAAGTTTTTCCGTTTTCTTCAACATCTAATAAAGGTAAATTCAATTCGCTAGGTGTTTTGATTATGATATCTTCACATTTTAAAATTTCTTTTACTTCCTCTAATTTATGTTTATTATTCGATGACAATACAATAATAAATGACATAGTTTATACCTCATATATAAGTTTATTTAATTTTTATTAAATGTATACAAATTTTAAACAAAATTAGTTAAGATAAATTTATGAATTTAGACTTAATAAAAACCCAGGTATACAACTTGTTAAAAAACGATAAAACAGGACATGGTATTCAACATATTGAAAATGTAGTTAAATATGCAAAAGAATTTTTAATAAATTATGAAGTTGATTATGACGTTATCATGTTAATTTGTTATCTCCATGATGTTGATGACTATAAATTATTTAATAGCAGTAGTGGTTAGATAACGCTAAAAGAATAATGCATAACGCTGAAATCGATTTAAAAACGCAGGATAAAGTATTAAGAAATATAGAAAAGATTGGTTTTCATAACGCCTTGAAGGGCATTAGACCAGTTGATATTGAAGGAAAAATTGTTTCCGATGCTGATATGTGTGATGCAATGGGGATTCATGGCATATTAAGAGCGTATCAATATAGTTTAAGTAAAAATCAAAAATTTTTTGACGAAAGCATTTTTCCTATTACCAATATAGATTCAAATACATATACTCAAGGAAAACCATCGACGACGGTTTGCCATATTTTTGAAAAATTATTAAAACTCAAAAAATATATGTTAACTGAAGAAGGAAAGAAAAAAGCTAATATTCTTCATGAACATATGGTTGAGTTTTTAACGTCTTATTTTAATGAAATAAATTCTAATGAATGGATAAAACTATTAAATGAAATTAAATAATAAAATAGATCATGGATTTTATATATGGCAATAGTTAAAATCAATTTTTTTTATTAAAAAGTTTACCAAAAATAAAAAAATGCAGGTTATCCATAAAAGGATAGAGCCCGCTGCATGCCGGCAATTAAGCGGCGACCCTATATATAAAATAACAAACACACTATTTTATGTCAAACATATCTTTTATTTATAAAAAAATGCAGGTTATCCATATAGGATAGAGCCCGCTAGTATGCAGGTGCCATTACGCCCCGCGACCCTACGTATAAAGTAGCAGAGCCAATGCCTAATGTCAACATTTAAAATTTTTTATATAATAGATGTATGTAGTAAGTTTTTATAAAACATTAAAAGAAAATATAAGATGTGATAGATTTACATGTGTTTTTTGTTACGATTATAGACATTGTTATCTATATATTTTGATAATCATTTTTACTTTCTTTAATTTTATCTCAATTTTATTTCACGACGCTTTAAAATAATAAAAACCCTGAATTAATCAGGGTTATAAACTTGAACTTTCCCCATTTCTTTTGACCATGGGTTTTTAACTCTTACTTTATTTAA
>JAHZFY010000106.1 GCA_019421105.1 bacterium | reverse complement strand
GTTTTTTTATTTATATGTTAAAAAATTAAAATAATTTATCCTTTTTTTGTAAAAATTGTGGTATCATTTTTTTCAAGGAGCGGATTATGAAAACACAATTATTATTTGTTGGTTTATTAAGTGTAGGTCTTTTACTTGGTTGTGCTAATAATGAATCTAGTTTATCTACTTCATCAGATTTAGATGAAACAACTACCACAACTGAGACCACCGATGTAGAAAAGCCAACGACAACCACAACTACTAGTGAACCTGACCCAGAACCAACAGGTAAGGTTACAATTTATTTCCAAGACGAAGCTTGGTGGAATAAAGACGCCGCAGGAGTAGGCGTATATTTATGGAATTCTACCGCTGAAGATAGTTTTAATGTTATATGGCCTGGTGCAAGGGCTACCCATATTTCTTTTAATCAAACCGGCGAAGAAGGTGTCGGATTTAATTATTGGTCTTTTGAAGTAGATTTGACTCGATATGACATGATAATTTTCACAAGAATTAATACCGAAGGTGAAATACAAGATTGGGGTGCAAAAACTGTTGACATTGCTTTAAATGAACGTGGTGATAATAACATGTATTCTATCTTAGGTAGCACTGAAACATGGGGCGATCCTGGTGTCAGTGGAACTTGGACTACATACACAGCTTAATTCATATTTTTTAAGGCTTCGTGTTGAAGCCTTTTTTTATTTGTATATAATTATTACATGGCAACAATTTTTAAATATTTAAAGACATATAAATATATTAATTTCAATCAAGAGGAATTCAACCAAATTGATGCCTTGATTTTGACAGCAATAGTTTATTTACCATTGCCTAAATTACCTAGAAATGATTTAAAAGATAATTTATTTTATCTATTAGAAAAATTTATTGAACATCCAACTGCATATAAAAAATGTGTCATGCCAAATTTTGACCTAAAATTTGCAAGAATGTTAAAAGATTCTACTAGATTTAATTATGTGAAATTGTACAAATATTATGAAGATTTAGATGAATCACGTCAAACTCAATTTCGAGCCTTGACATTTGTTTCTAGTGATAAAAAGAATGTTTTTGTTTCTTATTGTGGAACGGATACCACTTTAGTTGGTTGGAAAGAAGATTTGAATTTATCATACCAAAAAGAAACAAGTGCTCAAAAATCGGCGGTGGCTTATTTAAAAGAGATTGCAAGTGATTTTCCTGATGCTCACATCTTGGTTGGAGGGCACAGTAAGGGTGGAAATCTTGCGATGTATGCCGCTAGTTTTGTCGATGAAAAATTACAAGACAGAATAGAACGCGTTTTTAATTATGATGGTCCTGGATTTTTAAAAGAAGTAATCATTAGTAATGGTTATCAAAGAATAAAACATAAAATTACTACTTTTGTTCCTTATTATTCTATTGTTGGAATGCTATTTGAACATGAGGAAAAATTTAAAATAATCAATTCAGGTGGAGGATTATTATTAAATCATTCTTATTATTTTTGGAAAATAGATGATAAAGATTTTGAATACACTAATAAAATATCTAGGATTTCTTTGAGAACGAATATGTTTATTAATGACGCTATTTCTCAACTTAGCGAATCAGAAATACGTCATTTTTGTGCCAATATATACTTGCTATTTACCGCATCGGGTATGAAAACAACTCGAGAAATCGGTAACAATTTAATCAAATCATTAAAGCTTGCATCAAACAAATTTGATGAAATGAGTCAAAAACAGCAAGATAATATCTTTTCAATTGCTAGAGTTTTATTTTTTTCATTTATCAAACCACTTAATGAAAAAGAAAGAAAATTCAAACTCAAATTATTTAAAAAAACTAAAAATAATTAATAATCATCGTTAAATTTTGTTAGTATATTATTATGGAAAATTTAGATAAAAAAATTACTTTAACAACTTATGAAAGATACATCGAAGAACTATCTTATTTTGGATGGAAATTAGTGCATATTAATAAAGATGAAGAATATGCATACATGCAGTTTCAAAGAAACACAAATTTAAAGCACTATCAAGAAATCAAAAAGCTTGAAGAAGAATGGTTTTCATTTGATTATCCACCTATGTGGCCTTTAATAGTCTTGACTATTATTTCGTTTGGGTTTTTAACGGCTTTATTAGTCACTTGGATTATTACCCCAAAGGAAAGTTTTAATTTATCTTTATACTTGTTGAGTATGGGTCTTCCAGGAGTTATCTTTTCGATTTTAAGCTTTGTTTACATGTGGTTTAGAGTTAAAAAGATGAAGGATGTTTTAGATAATGGTCCGATCAAAAGAAAAGAAATAAAAGAAAAGGCATTGGGTTTATTAAATGACAAAGATTAAAGTAAAGCAAACCAAGGCATTGAACCAAAAAAGAATTTTATTGAGCTTTGGCTATACAATTCAAGATGAAACGGTTATGGGGGACGAAGTGATTTTTAGTGTTTATAAAGGAGAAATTGTAAACGCTAAACGATTAAATTATTTAGAAAAACATTATAAAAAAACATTTAAAAAATTCCCTATCATAAGTTTTATTTTCTTTACTCTCACTTTAATTTCAACGATTGTATTTGGAGTATTAGGAATAAATAGCAATTTAACTTTTTTAATTCTTTTCATTATCAGTTTTATCATTTTGATGATATCTAGTTTTTTCTTATTTAGTTTTATATTAATGAAGTTAAGAAGAAAACAAATTCGAAAATTGATTTTAGATGAAACTAAAAAATATTGTGTGGTAGATGATTTAGATTTAACAATCGATCAAAATTTAACTTATTAGGTTATATTATTCTTTTAATTATAAATATAATAATTTATTATTAATGTATGGAAAACAAAGGTATTTTACTCCCTGTGGCATCTTTACCAAGCCGTCATGGTATAGGTGATTTTGGAGACTCAGCATATGAATTTATTAGATGGCTCAATAAAAAAGGATATCATTATTGGCAAATTTT
>JAHZFY010000105.1 GCA_019421105.1 bacterium | reverse complement strand
ATGACAACTTGTTCTGAAGCTATTGAAATTAGATATATTTCATTAGATTATTTAATAAAAGATGGACTTTTAGATAAAGTTAAAGATTTTAATAAAAATTCTGAAAGTGTCGATTATTTTAATGTTGGTATTTTCAAAGAAAAATTATTAAGAAAAGCTTTTAAAGTTTGGATTAAAAAATACCCTAATGGTTTAGATAGATTTATCAAAAAAGAATCTTGGGTTGTTAAATACGCAATATTCAATGTCTTTTTTAAACTAAACAACGAAGCGTTATGGAACACTTGGAAAGATGAAGAAAAATTCTATTTAGAAAATCATAAAAAAGGTGAATATCCAAAAAAATATAAAAAAGAAATTCAATTTTTGATTTTCTGTCAAATGATAGCATATAAACAATGGAATAAAATTAGAAAATTCGCCCATAAAAATAATATTAAAATCATTGGCGATGTACCATTTTATGTCGGTTATAATTCTGTTGATTGTTGGGGAAATAAGGAAGTGTTTGATTTCGATGAAAACTTCAATCCAAAAACAGTGGCAGGATGTCCTCCAGATGCTTTTTCTGAAGATGGTCAACTTTGGGGTAATCCATGTTTTGATTTTGATAAAATGGCGAAAAAGAATTATTCATTTTACGTTAATAGACTCGGTGCTGTCGGAAAGATATGCGATGTTATAAGATTGGATCATTTTAGAGCATTTGATGCATATTACGCAATTCCATTTGGTTCTCCTAATGCAAGAATCGGAGAATGGAAACCTGGACCATCTTATGGATTATTAAATGCTTTCTTTAAAAAATATCCTAAAGCTGAGTTAATTGCAGAAGATTTAGGTTTTATGACTCAAAGCGTCTATGATTTAAGAGATCATTTCAATTTACCTGGTATGTACATTACTCAATTTAAGATTTTTGAACAAAATTATGAAGATACTTCAAAAATGATCGTATATACAGGTACTCATGATAACGATACAATCAAAACTTGGTATGATAATTTAGATTGGGGCGCAAAAGATTATTTATGGAACAAAATTAATGGCGACCGAAATAAAGAATTCCTACCTCAATTTATTGATTATATTTGGAATATACCATCAAAAATTACCATTTTGCCTTTGCAAGACATTCTTTTATTAGATAATAAGGCAAGATTAAATGTTCCGGGAACATTTGGTTCACCAAATTGGGAATGGAAATTAAAAGAATTAAATTTGGATTAATATTATGCTTAAACTAGTTGATATAAAAAAAGATTATGTGATGTCAGATGAAATAGTTAACGCCTTAAAAGGCGTTTCTATTAATTTTAGACGTTGCGAATTTGTTGCTATTTTAGGAGCTTCTGGATGTGGTAAAACTACTTTATTAAATATTGTAGGTGGTCTAGATAGATATACATCCGGCGATTTATTAATCGAAGGAAAATCAACTAAAAATTATAAAGATAACGATTGGGATACTTATCGTAATCATTCGATTGGCTTTGTATTTCAGTCTTATAATTTAATCCAACATATAAGCGTTTTAGCAAACGTTGAATTAGCTTTAACAATTTCTGGAGTTGATAAACAAGAAAGAAGAAAAAGAGCTTTAGATGTTTTAAATAAAGTTGGATTAAAAGGAAAAGAAAAGAAAAAGCCAAATCAACTCAGTGGTGGACAAATGCAAAGAGTTGCTATTGCAAGAGCTTTGATTAATAATCCTGAAATTGTTTTAGCAGATGAACCAACAGGTGCTTTAGATAGTGAAACTTCTATACAAATTATGGAACTTTTAAAAGAAGTTTCTAAAGATCGCTTAGTAATCATGGTCACTCATAATCCTGATTTAGCATATAAATACGCAAATAGGATTGTCAAAATGAGCGATGGATTATTAGTCGATGATTCTAATCCATATGAAGGTGAAACTAATGAAGAATTAGAAAAAGCGAAAAGTTTAAAACAAGCCAACAATGAAAATAAAGGGTCAAAAAAACTTACATCGATGTCTTTTTTAACTGCGTTAGGTTTATCTTTTAATAACTTAATGACAAAAAAAGCGAGAACATTTTTAATATCTTTTGCGGGCTCTATAGGCATCATTGGCATCACTTTGATCCTATCGTTATCTTATGGATTTAATAATTACATCAAAGAGATTCAAACAAATTCGATGTCGACTTATCCATTAATCATCAATAAAGAGTCATTTGCTTCGCCAACTTCTTTAATTTTTGGTGGATTTGGTGGAACAACTGATAATTTAGAAAAATATCCAGATTCTGATATTGTGAGTGAAAATTCTAATATGACGGATATTCTTTCTAAATTGATTAAAAAACAACATAACGATACCCAAAGTTTTAAAACTTATATTGAAAGTGATGAAAATATAGAAGCATTTAGGGCTGTTAGTAATGACATTCAATATGTTTATAACACCAAATTAAATATTTTTGCCACTACGGATTATGATGGTGGTCCTTTAAGTGAACCAAGACGTTTGGCTCCTGTTAATGATGCTCATCATGACTCTTATATGTATCAAGCAAATACTTATCGTTCATATAATGGCGAACCTCTTGATCCAATTAGAGAAGCTATTTATCAAACTGGTTACAATATGGTCGTTGGACAATTAGCATCCATGATGTCAATTGGTGGTGGCAATCCATTTGGAACTTTGATGAATAATCAACCATTATTAGAAGAACAATACGATTTATTAGAAGGTCATTTTCCAACAAATATCAATGAAGTCGTCATAAAAGTCGACCAATATAATCGCATTTCAGATATGTTTTTATATGGTGTCGGATTAAAGGATATTTCTTATATGATTTCTCAATTCATATATGAAAATTTAAATAATCCAACAGGGGATATCGATGTAGGTGCGATTCCAGAATTTCCAAAACCTGCAGAAGACCCAAAATATCAAACGACATTTGATGATTTGATGAACTTATCGTTTACTTTGATG
>JAHZFY010000104.1 GCA_019421105.1 bacterium | reverse complement strand
TCCCACGCATAGCGTGTGGTTTTTATCTCGCGATACTCGCTTCGATAATAAAAAAGAGTTCAGATATAACCGAACTCTTGTTTTTAAACATTCTAGACTATTTGAGCAATTCTTTAATACGAGCAGATTTGCCAGAACGTTCACGTAAATAGAAGATTTTGTTACGACGAACTTTACCTCTTCTAACAACTTCAATACGGTTGATTGAAGGAGAGTGAAGTGGGAATGTTCTTTCAACACCGACACCACTAGAAATTTTTCTTACTGTAAAAGTTTCAGCGATACCGCCACCACGACGTTGTAAAACAACACCTTGGAAAACTTGTACACGTTCCTTTTTGTTTTCAATAATTCTAACGAAGACTTTAACTTCGTCACCTGTTGAAAATTCAGGAAGATCATTTCTTAATTGGCTAAGGGTAACTTCTTTAACTAAATTGTTGTTCATACTTAACCTCCATAACATTAATTTTCTCTTGATGTTCATGGTCTAATGCCAGCGGACCACCCGTATCACATAAACATGTGCTTTTAAACTTTATCATAAGATAATAGATAAGTAAAGATTATTTAGTTTCTAATTTTTGATATTCTGTTAAATTTTCAGGAATAACGACTTCAAAATCATTTAAATCAATGTATGATTTACTTTGCAAAACTACAGCAATTCTTGTAGTTTTTTTAGTTTCTGAGTCAACGTTTTTAAAGGAAAAATCAATTTCAACATCTTGATAATAAATCTCATTTTCTTCATTGAAAACTAAATTAAAGTTACAACGATTAAATGACATAATTGCACTGATTAAAAACTTTAAGGTAGTAATATCTACATCAGGATTTTGCTTAGAAACAGCCTCACAAATAATGTCGATTATTTCATCGTTTTTAAGTGAGATTGTAACCAAAGTATCATTATTAGTGTTGCTTTTAAAAGAAACAACATCACTATGTTTTTTTGCAAATTCTAAAAGTCCATCTTTAAATTGTTGTTCAGTAGGTAATTTTTCTTTATTGAGCAAAGGCAAATTTTCTGCATTAGCAACTGGTTCATCCTTATAAAAATAATCTGGATATTTTTCAGCTTTAGCTTTTGCATCGTCAATCGTTTTTAATTCTGAATCAGTTTTTAGCAATACAATTGGTAACATTTTTCTAAATTCAGGATTAGAAATATCATAATAAGCTTTGTTATCAATTAAATATTGAGAAAATTTAGCATTTCTACAAACTAAACGATCTGTGCCATCATCATTATATCCTTCTCCATCGAATGTAATGTTCATATCAAAACCTTGGAAAGAGGCTTTAATATCATTTGGATCTGTTGCTTGAAGTCCTGTGATTCTACTATCCATGCTAAAACTTCCAAACATTCCTTCTTCTGATTCAACAGATTGTCCATCGATTGAGTAGACTTTTGTGTTTAGTTTAAAGTTTTCAAAATCGCTAACGACGCGTAAATCATCTTTTAATAGATAAATACCATATGCTTTTGAAAAATTTGCTACGCCATTTTCAAAATCTACATCTTGAGTAAACGTATTTAAATCAACATTTTTATTGATGTAATTTTGATCGCTAGAAGTATTGCTAGCAGGATTGCACGCCACTAACAATAAGGATAAAAAAGATAGCAAAAATAGACTTTTTTTCATAAAATCACCCCTTTATTGAGAGATAAACGGTAGTAAGGCTCCTAAAGCAAACGATAAAACAAATAAGCCTCCAACTATATAGATGGATAGATGTATTTGTTTTCCTTTTCTTGCGATTAACATCATGACGATGTAAGCAATTAATGCTAAACCAATACCGTTAGCGACAGAATATGTTAATAAAGAGAATATGATCAGAATAAAGCCTGTGAAAGCCATTATTCTATCATTGAAATCAATTTCTTTAATATTAGAAACGAAAATCAAAGCGCCAACACAAATCAATGCAGGAGCAGTAACAGATCCAGCGGTAAATATTGAAAAGACTGGATATAAAAATGACGCAAACACGAACATCAAAGCAGTAACAACAGCAGCAAGGCCGGTTTTTGCACCTAATTCAACACCGACATTACTTTCTGCAAAAGATGTGACAGTAGATGTGCCAAGAGGAGCGCAAATCAATGCACCAGTCGCATCAGCTAAAATGGCTTTTTGAGGATTTTTCATTTTACCATTTTCATCAAAAATATTCGCAGAATGACCAACCGCTAATAATGTAGCTGTTGTATCAAATAAGTTAACAAAGATTAAAGAGAATATAACAACATAAGATTCTGGTCTAGTAAAAATAAAACTTAAATCAGAACCAAATTGTTCAAAAGAATAACCTGATTTTCCAAAAGCACCAAAGAAGACGACTTCTTTAATGCCATCCATACCAAATTTAGCGCTTGAATCCAACCAAGGAGCAATAGGTAATGATGTCATAGAATCAATAAATGTATATGAATAAACACCATCTTTTAAAACGATTGAGCCGGTGTGTTCCATAATAACAAATGTCACTAAGCCAACGACAGCACAAACAGCAATTGAAATTGGGATAGCTAATGATGATAACAATTTATTTTTTGTAAACATCAAACCAAAACATAAGAATACACAAAGTATAGCAATCAAAACAGCAGGATCTGCAAAATTACCTAAACCAACATATGTAGAAGGATTAGATACGACGATTCCAGAATTTTTTAAGCCAACAAAACAAATAAAAGCACCTAAACCAGCACTAATAGCAGCCTTTAATCCTTTTGGGATTGCCTCGATAATTATTTTTCTTATTGGAGTTAAAGAAAAAACAAAGAAAATAATACCAGCAATTGTAAGTAGCACCATTCTTTGTTGCCACGAATAAGAACTAGATACCGAATAAGCAATAAATGCATTTAAGCCCATTCCAGCGGATAACGCAACAGGATAATTAGCAACAAACCCCATTATCATCGTGACCGCCGCACCGACTAATGCAGTCATTGCAAATACACCAGCTTT
>JAHZFY010000103.1:374-3019 GCA_019421105.1 bacterium | reverse complement strand
CTTTAGAATGATTTTTGATGAAGTCATGTACCGCAATGATGAATACTTTATCTTTAAAGATTTAGATGCATACATTAAAGCTCAAGAAAAAATTGAAGAATTGTATAAAGATCAATTGAATTGGCAAAAGATGGCTTGTATCAATATTGCAAGCTCTGGATTCTTTTCAAGCGATAGAACAATTCAACAATATGTCGATGATATTTGGCATTTAGATAAATTATATGAATAAAATGATTACTTTAGATTTAACAAATGCTTACATTCAACAAGCAAAATTAGATGAAACTATCGCAAAAAATCATAATATTACCTATCAATCCACTAGAACTTCAAGGATTTTATCCTTGCTAGTGGAATTAGGCGAGTTATGCAACGAGACGAGATGTTTTAAATATTGGTCTAATAAAGGACCTTCTCCAAAAGAAGTCATATTAGAAGAATACGCTGACGCCTTACATTTCTTCTTATCTTTAGGTGTCGATTTAAATACTAGTAAAAAAGTATTTGAAATCAATAAAAACGATGGTCAATTAAACGAACAGTTTTTAACCTCTTATAAATTAGTTATCGATTTTGTTAACAATCAAGATGAAATGCATTATAATATTGCGTTCAATTACTTTTTGAATCTGATTCTATCTTTAGGATACGATGTTAAAGATATATATGATTCATACATGAAGAAATTGGACATCAACTATCAAAGACAACAAAATAATTATTAAGGAGGAATGATTATGATAGATAAAAATCATTTAAAACTTCTAAAAGAAGTTTCAGAAGTTTCAGGCATTTCTGGAGCAGAAAAAGATGTCGCAAAATTAGTGGCTACTCATTTAAAAGATGTCGCTGATGATATTGAATACGATAATCTAGGTTGTATTGCCTGCCATTTAAAAGGCGAAGAAGGTCAACCAAAAGTAATGATCGCTGGCCATATGGATGAAGTTGGATTTGTCGTCAAGTCCATTGAACCTTCCGGCTTAATTCGTCTTGCTCCAATCGGCGGATGGTATAATCATGTCATTTTAGCAGAAAACTTCGTTATTAAAACTCGTGATGGCAAAGAATATTTTGCTGTGACTGGTGCTCAACCTCCTCATGGAATGAGCGCAGAAGCAAGAGCGAAAGTTCTCGATATTAAAGACATGTATTTAGATATGGGTGTCAAAGATAAAAAAATGGTGGAAGAACTAGGTGTCAAACCTGGTGATACCGTTACACCTTATCAACAATTTAGAGTTTTAGCGGACAATGAAACATTGTTAGGTAAAGCTTGGGATGATCGTATCGGTGTCGCTATTGGCATTGAAGTATTAAAAAATCTTAAAAAAGATGGTTGTAAAGCTAATGTTTCAATGGTTGGTACAGTTCAAGAAGAAGTGGGATGTAGAGGTGCTCAAACCGCTGCTAATTTAGTAAAACCGGATATTGCTTTTGCAATCGATGTCACTATGAGTCACGATTTACCTGGTTCACCAAATGAACCTTGCCGTTTAGGCAGCGGACCTGCATTATCTGTGATGGATGGTAGCGTTATCGCTCATCGTGGATTATTCGACTTCGTTGAAGAAATCGCTAAAAAACATAACATTAAATATTGCTATGATATGTTGACAGCTGGTGGAACTGATTCTGGTAAAACCCATATGACAAATAATGGTGTTATCACAATGACAATTTCTCTTGCCTGCCGTTATTTCCATAGCCATGTATCTTTAATTAATTATCAAGATTTCGTCGATACAGTTAATTTATTAACTGAAGTTATCAAGGCTATCGATAATGAAACATTGTTAAAATTAAAGATGTCCAAATACGAATAAAAAAATTCCCTGTTAATTCAGGGAATTATTTTTTTAATAACAATTCGATTTCGTCTTCATTATATACGGTGATGCCTTTTGATCTTAAATAAGCAGTAGTGATACCTTGACCATCAATTTTACTACCATTGAAATTGCCATCGTATATTTTTTTAACCCCACAAGATGGAGAACCTTCTTTTAACACTGCAATTTTAATCGACAAATAATTGCAAATATTATAAGCTTTTTCCGCGCCCTTTAAATAATTAAAGGTAACGTCTTTTCCATCTTTTCTAATGACCCTTTTATCTTTTATTTCACTTGGAAGTCTTGGAATTGGTAAGCCACCTTCGACTTCTGGACAAAACGGAACTAAATCGTAATGCTCCATTAATTCTTTCACTAATGGATTATAATTTGAATGACCATCGTATTTTGTTTTGTCACCAACTAAACAAGCACTAATTAAAATTTTTTCCATAGACGGGTATATTTTATATTTACTACGCGCGTATAGCAAGTTTAAAATGTGATTATGAAAATAATTAAGACAATTTCTTTTACTTTTACTTTAAATGATAAGATATATGATGTTGATGTCATCTATAAAAGTGGTAAGAAAAATATCACATATCGTTTTAAAGATAATAAATTCATAGTTACTTCTCCTAGATTAGCGAGTTTAACAAATATAAAAAATGGTCTAATAAAATATGGTCCTAGATTATTAAAATATCAAGAAAAACCAGTTTTATTTAATGATGATTATGTTTATATTTTATCTAAAAAAATCGATTTAAAAGATAAAGTAATCCATTTTAATGATGGAAGTAA
>JAHZFY010000103.1:0-364 GCA_019421105.1 bacterium | reverse complement strand
TTGGATTTTCCACAAAAGATGAATTAGTGGTATTTTTAAAGAAATATTTATTAAATATCATTAAAAGGTTAGTTATAAGCAATTCTAAAAAAATGAATATTGATGAGCAATTTAAAATCAAAATAAAAGATATGAAATCTAGATATGGATCTTATTCTAAAAAAACAAAATCATTATCTTTTAATTTGCTATTAGTGCATTATGATGTTTCGATTATTGAATCTGTTGTCATTCATGAACTTGCCCATCATTTTGTCTTTGATCATTCTAAAAAATTTTATGATTTAGTGTTAAAATATTGTCCTAATTATTTTTATTTAGATAAAAAGTTAAAAAATAAAGAGGTGATTTAATGGAAACGATA
>JAHZFY010000102.1 GCA_019421105.1 bacterium | reverse complement strand
ATAATTAAACTTATCTTTTTTTGTAGTGGATGGAAGTTTAATTAATGGCTCATCAAAATTTAAAAATTCCTTTTTATAGTCTAAATGTGCATCGCTTTCTTTTTTTAATTTTTCTTGGATATCTTCTTTTTTGATTTCTTGTGTTACTTCAATTTCATAAACATCGCTTTCTTCAACGATTTCATGTAAATTAATTTCTTCATTAACTAATTGTATTTCTTTATGATTTAAAACAAATAAATTAAAGTCATTAAAATCATTTTCGATGACAGTTTTAATTAAGACGTCGTTATTTTTATTTGTTTCATCGTTTAAATCTAGCAAAACATAACTAGCCTTAAAAGATTGTAAAATAGATAGAATGGATTTTATTTTGTTTTGCTTATTTTCATCGCTATCTAAAGGCATATCCTTAAGTAAAATTAAAGATTTTTTTAAAGAACTTCTGGTCTTATCTTTTAAAGACAACGGCAAAATAAATACCGCATTAACATTGATTACTTGGGAATTAATATTTAAAACAAAAGCGTATTTTCTTGGATCGGTTAAAGGAAAAACATAAAAATCATCGACAAGAAAATTACCTTTTTTAATCGTTTGATTCTTTAAAGATAACAAGTCAAAAATGTATTTTTTCTCATAATCAAAAAAGTTTAGACCATCATTTAAAATTAAATCTAAAGGCTCGTTGTTATCAACAAGAATTACTTTTTCAAATTTAATCATAATATGATTATAACGTATTTATTTAATTAATTACAATAAAAACACACAATAGAACTAGACTAAATCTTCATCAATTTTTTTAAAATCAATTTTAGCCTCAAAGGACGTTTTATTATTCACTTTCCCCACGACTTTTAAAGTGTCATCGTTATAATCGGTGTATAAATCTAAAGTTTCTTTTTCTTTCACTTCGTTTTGATAATCGATTTGAATAGAGGAAACGATATTATTTTTATAAAAGCTAGAATCAAAAATATCGATGATATAATCGATATATCTAGTATTATTTAAATGCAAATTTAAATCGCAATCCGTATAAGTGATGATGTGGCTAGCTTTTAAATTTCCTTGTTCTAGATTCATTTTTTTAGGAATAGGTAACTCATTATCAAATTTATGATGAGGTATATCATAGCTATTTAAAGATATGCCTCTTTTTTCAGCGTTGATCAACGCCCAAGATGTGCTCATTTGAATTAATAATTCGCCATCTAAACTTCTAACTTCAAGATATCTTGGATAAATGATTCTCATCGTCTTTCCTGCATATGTTTTAAAAACGACCGTCTCTTGATATTTTGGCATCCTAATAAAATTAACAAAAACTCTAGTGATCACCCACATCAAGTTATTTTTAATAGTAAAGTTTTGCCCAAAACCTAATTGTTCACAATCTAAGACCGCGATATCTTGAAACAATTTGAAAAAAGATGAAACTTTTAAATTTTTATATTGGTCAACTTCGCTCGAATTTATGAATATTTTTTGTTCAAACATTATTTATCATCCTTGCTTACACTTAATTTTAATATGTCTTTATATAGATCCACTCTTCTATCTCGGAACACACCCCAAGATATTCTTTCTTTATTGATTTTATCTAAATCAAATTGTTCGACTAATATCCCTTCTTCATCTTTTGATAACTCTTGCATTTTATTTCCATAGCAATCAGAAATAAAAGAAGAACCAAAGAAAGTCATCTTAGAATCATCAATCGTTTCTACACCGATTCTATTAGAAGCAATTACAGGAATAATATTAGCAGCACTATGACCTAACATCGTATTTTGCCAATGTGGTTTTGAATCTTTATCTAAGACTGGTTCACTACCAATTGCGGTTGGATAAAATAATAATTCCGCTCCCATTAAAGTCATGATTCTTGCAGCTTCAGGAAACCATTGATCCCAACAAATTGCAACACCGATAGTTGCAAATTTAGTTTTAAAAACTTTAAATCCAGTATCTCCAGGAGCAAAATAGAATTTTTCTTCATAACATTCGCCAGTTGGAATATGAGATTTTCTATATAAATCAACAACAGTTCCATCAGCGTCAATTACCACTAATGAATTAAAGTAGACATTATTATCTTTTTCAAAAAAAGAAATTGGTAAAACGACGTTTAATTCTTTCGCTAATTTTTGAAAATATTTGATAGTATCAGAATTATTTGCGTCTTCTGCTAAATCAAAATATTCATATTTTTCTTTTTGACAAAAATAACATGTTTCAAACAATTCTTGTAATAAGATAATATTTGCTCCTTGTTCATGAGCTTTTTTAATTAATTTAGTAGCGTTTTTAATATTTTCGTTTTTATCCCAACCACACGCCATTTGGGTTGCAGCAACTTTTATTAATCTCATATTATTTTTTCACTCCTTTTGGTACTTGCATAGTAATACAATGTATATTTCCCCCACCAAGTAATATTTCTTTAGAATATATTTGAATGACTTTTTTATCTACGAATACTTGTTTAAATAACTTTAAAGCGTATTCATCTTCTTTAACTCCAAACTTAGGTAAAATGACAAAATCTTTTCCTTGATAGAAATTGACATAGCTTGGTAACAAATTATCTCCTGCGCTTCTAACTTTTGCATCGTGTTTATCTGATTTAATGCCACTAGCCTCTTTTTTACTCATATATAAGCCTTGAGGAATCTTAACTTTAATGATATCTAATTTTCTTCCCTTAGCGTCGATGCAATTACTTAAAATCTTATATGCTTTTAAACAGGCTGCGTATTGGACTTTATCCGTTGTTGGAGCCCAGGCTAACATGACTTGGCCAGGTTTTGTAAAAGCTACAAAATTATCGATATGTTCATTTGTCTCATCCCCAATAATACCATTAGGTAGCCAAATGATTTCACTGACATTAAGATGAATTTTTAATATTTCTTCAATTTCAGCTTTATTATATTGAGGATTTCTTCCTTTTGATAATAAGCAAGCCTCAGTTACAATCAAAGTCCCTTGTCCATCGCAAGCGATGCTTCCACCTTCTAAAATAAAGTTATTTAAATA
>JAHZFY010000101.1 GCA_019421105.1 bacterium | reverse complement strand
CCGTTATTATCAATACATGATTTATGCGCTATAGAATCTATTCCTTTAGCAAGTCCTGATACAATGACGTATTTGTTATTGAGATCATAAACAATTTTTGCAGTAAGAATAGCGTTATTTTCCTTGCATTCTCTTGAACCAACAATAGCTAAGTTATTATTTACATTAGAAATTAAATTTAAGTCTCCGTAGTAAAACAAAACAAAAGGAGGCTTATAAATATTTTTTAGTTGTTTTGGATAATTTTCATCCAAAAGAGTAATGTAATTGCAACTTATACTATTTTTTGCATTGATTATGTCTTGTTGAGTAATTGATTCTTTATTTTTTATTGCCGAAAAAATATCATCCCAAACACCATGATATTTAATGCTTAAACACAATAATATTTCGTTTCCAGTAAACATTTTTTCCTCCATTACTATTAGGAAGAAAAAAGCGCATATTCTAAAATAAAGACAATTGTTTATTAATAATATTGCTTACAGGTTTAAAGGATTTTCGATGAACGTGGTTAATAATACCATATTTATCTAAAGCCTCTAAATGTTCTTTAGTACCATACCCTTTATGATTTTTAATTCCATATTGAGGGTATTGTTTGTCTAGATTATACATGATGTTATCTCGAGTGACTTTTGCAATGATAGAAGCCGCGGCAATGCACATTGCCTTGCTATCTCCTTTGACGATATCAATATAATTGAATTCACTACCTCTTAAAGGCATGCAATCAGTTAACACTAGGTCTATATCATGTTTGATGCTTCTTAATGCTATGAGCATGGCTTTTTTTGATGCTTCATAAATATTAATTTCATCAATTTCATCAGCGTCGACAATGCCAACCCCAATTGCTATTGATTTTTCTTTTATTAAATCAAAAGCCTTAAGTCTTTGTTTTTCCGTTAGTTTTTTTGAATCGTTAATTAAGTCAGATTCAAAATCTTGAGGTAAAATTACAGCGCAGGCAACAACAGGTCCTAATAACGGGCCTCTACCAACTTCATCGCAGCCTGCGATGTATTTTATATTGTCATCATAAAATTGTTTTTCAAATTCTAAGCTCATAATATATCAATTGATATCTGTCCTAATAGGCCATCTTTAAATTCTTTTAATAATAAAACTCTTGCTTTGTCTAGGTCAAAATCATTTCCTTTTTTTAGACCCCTTACTTTTGCAATTTCTAATAAAATAGAATCGTTTTCTAAGTCAATTAAACTATCAATATTAAATCTATTTTTTAAAGACTTAGGATAATAACTTCTTAAATGATTTAATAAATAATCACATATGACATGAATAGGCAAAATTTCTTCTTTAATCGATCCAATTAAAGCAAGTTTTATAGCGACATCTTGTTCTTCATAATTCATCGGTAAAACACCTGGAGTATCTAATAGATAAAACAAATCCGCGACACGAATCCATTGTTGAGATTTTGTAAAGCCTGGCCTATTTTCTACACCTGCAGCTTTTCTTTTAGATAATTTATTTATCAATGTTGATTTACCGACATTAGGAATTCCAATAATCATCGTCTTAACAGGTTGAGGTTTCATACCTTTTTTCAACCATTTTTCTTTTTTAAATTCAGCGATTTTATTTACTTCTTTATTAACAATATTAAAAACTTCTCTTGAATTTAAATTCAAAGACACAACATTATATCCAAGATTAAAAAAATGTTCTTTCCATTTTTTTGTAATGATTGGATCGGCTAAATCTTCTTTAGATAAAATTAAAAAACGAGGCTTATCTTTAACAGAATTTTCTAAATGCATATTTAAAGAAGAATTAGGCACTCTAGCATCAACTATTTCAATTACTATATCGACTAAATTAATTTTTTCTTTTATCTGATTTAGGGCTTTTTTCATATGGCCTGGAAACCAATGAATATTGTTCATGCTTTGATTGCTCATTGTTTAAAAAACCTCGGTGCAGTATAAACCATATTGATTGGTTGATCGCCATTTTTTTGACAATACCCCTCAACCGCAATCAAAATACCAGTCATCATCTCAATATCGATTGGTCCGACCCTTGGATCTGTGGAATCTGTTGAATGCCCCCAGTTATCGCCCATTAAAAAATACTCGTCTGGTCCTAATGTCCAAGTTCCTTCATGATTTTTTAGACCATAAGGGTCATTAGGAATAAAAGGCAATTCATAATCAAAAGTGACACCATACATATTAGTGATTTCAATAGTATTTATTATTTCTTCAGTTTCAATATTTGCTTCATCTACAGTTGTAATTGTTTCATGAGATATTTTTATTGTTTCATTTGGCATTCCAACAACACGTTTAATTTTAGAATCGGAATATGGTTTTAATTCGTAATCAAAATCGTAAAATTTAACATGTTTAAAAGTGTTTTGGCTGGCATCATCTGATGCATAAAAGCCATCTTGATTAAAGCCAACAAAATAACGAACACTTTCATCATTTGTATGCAAAGTAGTATATAAAGATTTTCCTTTTTTACTATATCTAAATCCAAAAGGAACTTTTGAATAACCTAGTTGTATTTTTTGATCTTCACTTTCATAAATGGATAAATATCCATTTTCACATAACAATGTCCAAGTATCGCCATCTTTATTAGTTTTAAATTTGGCTGCTTTTGAATATGATGTAGTGGACATGATATGCCCTTTGTCAATTTCAGTAGAAATATAGTGTTGAACACCATTATCATCTTTGCAACCTAATAAAAAGCTACCTTCTTTTAATTCATCAATAACAACAGGTGAATATACAAAATCATCTGGGTAATAAGTAATGACAATATCGTTTCGTTTCAAGTATTTGAATATGCTTGAATGTGAGTCGACTATTCCAAAATCATAGTAGCCGTCTCCTCGACTATTTAAGGTTGGAGACATCGATGGTCCACTGACATAAAAGAAGGTGTAATATAACTTATGAAAAGAAAAAACACCGACAACACAAACAACAATCACTATGGCAAAATACATTAATGCCCACAATACTTTTGAAGTTTTTGCACCAACTTTAAGTTTCATACTTAATAATTATATCATTTTTATATTTTTATAAAATAGTACCAACGCATAAAATACGTTGTACTGACTAAACCCTATAAGGGCTATT
>JAHZFY010000100.1:1006-3140 GCA_019421105.1 bacterium | reverse complement strand
TCATATTATTTTTCTACAAACTTTTATGATTTAAATTTAAATGATAAAGTCATTGTAGAAACTGTTAGAGGGAAAGAACTAGGCTTTGTTAGCATATTACCATCTCCTATGGAAAATTATTCATCTAATTTGCCTCTTGCTCCAACCTTAAGAAAAGCTAGCGAAAAAGATATAAGTTGGTTTGAACAAAATCTAAAGGATGCTGAATACGCATATCAAGTTTTTAATAGTGAGTCAAAAAAGATGAATTTAGACATGAGACTCATCTATGCAGAATATACTTTAGATAAAAGCAAAATTACATTTACGTACTCTGCAGATGATCGAGTTGATTTTAGGGAGTTATTAAAAGTTCTTGCGGCAAGATTAAGAACAAGAATTGACTTAAGACAAATCGGCGCAAGGGATAAGGCGAAAATGATTGGAGGAATAGGCGTATGTGGTCTTCCAATTTGCTGTTCTACTTTCTTAGATGAATTTGATGGTATTTCCATAAATAGAGCTAAAAATCAAATGCTAGCCATCAATATTCCAAAGCTTTCTGGTCATTGTGGTAAATTGATTTGCTGCTTGAAATTTGAAGATGACACATATACCGATTTAAAAAAAGAATATCCTGCTATCGGCGATAAAATTGTTATCCAAAACGAAGAATTCATCATCTCTTCATATAACATTATTTCTAAACAAATTAGATTAGAAAAAGAAGATGAAATGCTTTATATAAGTTTAGATGAATATAAAAAATTAAAATCTCCTAATAGAAATTTTGAAAGAAAAAAACATGATAAAAAAAGATAAATCATTTATTGGAAATGAACCAATTTTATACTTGATTGCCACACCTGTTGGAAACATTAAAGACTTTACTTTTCGTGCGATTGAAATATTAAATAATGTCGATATTGTCGCATGCGAAGATACTAGAAACACAAAAAAATTATTGTCTTTTTATAATATTAACAAGCAGTTGTTTTCCTTGCATGAACATAATGAAATTGTTGCGTCTTTAAATTTAATCGAAAAAATAAAGCAAGGAGTTAAGGTGGCTTATGTTAGCGATGCTGGCTATCCTTTAATAAGTGATCCTGGACAATTGCTTGTTAAAGAATGCATCAAAGCTAATATTAAAGTTTCTTGTATTCCTGGGGCTAACGCAATGTTAATGGCTTTAGTGGGATCAAATATTAAAACAGATCATTTTTATTTTCATGGTTTTTTGTCTAGTAAAAAAATAGATAAAGAAAAAGAATTAAAACAACTATTAGATTTAAAACATACAATTATTCTTTATGAATCTCCTCATCGAATAAAAGACACACTTTTATTAATAAATAAACATATGCCTAATCGACAAATTTGTATTTGCCGTGAACTATCTAAATTGCATGAGGAATATATTCGTTTAAATACTGATGAAATACCTGACTTAGACTTTGAATCTTTGATAGGTGAATTGGTATTGATTATTCAAGGTAATGAAATAGTTAAAACAATTAGCGACGAAGAGTTAATTGCAATAATAAAAGATAAACTTAACCACACCACTTTAAAAGATAAACAATTAGCTAATGAAATATCGACATCATGCAATGTAGCGAAAAATAAAGTCTACGATATGATTTTATCTATCAAAGGAAGAAAGTAAACCATCAAGCATACTTCTTCTTTTTTTATTTTCATTTAAATAATAATATCCACAGTAAGAAACAGTTATTAAAGTTGAAGAAATAAAGCACAATTTTTCACCAAATGCGAATTCTTTATTTTTGTATGTCATCGTGTAAGTTATTAAACCTTTTGGAGCGATAAAACCAACAATGCCACCCTGTGAAAGATAGGTAGGTAAATATTCTTGTTTACCATTTTCATAAGTCGCAATTACATCCCAACCTTCTTCATAAGCAATATTGCTGACAACAAAACGATTCGTATCGTAATTGGTTTTAAACTTAAATGTATTAATATCAACATATTCAATATACTCTAGAGGGTATTTTTTTGCTTCGTCTAAACGGTTTATCCAGCTTTGTTTAGATTCGATAGCTATACGATAATTAGCCCAACCATAAAACCTTGGATAAATCGCAATAGCGTAAACTTCTTCATTAGAATAAAAGCCTCTAATGTATCT
>JAHZFY010000100.1:0-996 GCA_019421105.1 bacterium | reverse complement strand
TCCCATGTTATCGGAATGACAATCATAAGTGATAATTTTTCCATCTTTTCCAATCAAATATATGTCGCTTTTATAATTTTGTTCATAACCTGCATCAATATATATTGAAGTGCCTAAATCAAAATAATCAAATGGAGTGCCATCATCTTTGTTAATGAAAATAAATACATTGCCAGATTTGTTATTTTTAATTTCCGCTATTTCGCCTTTTGTCAACTTTTCATGACGTTTTGGAATTAGACCAATCTCTTCGACTGGATAGTTTTTTGAATCCTCAATTTTATAATATGATTTTCTATATTCTTTTCTTGGGTCATTATAACTAGAATAATCATCATTCATAGAAATGACATTAAAAGACATATCAGATATAGAACCTAAATCAGTAACTAAATTAATACCCGCTAAATCACTTTCAGGTATTTTTTCATAGTCTTGTTTAGAGATAATGGCTTTATTTAAATATGTTTCTTCACTTGCTAGCACTTGGAATCTTTGTTCGTCATATGATCCAGAAAAAGACAACGCTGATGATGGATAATTATCCATATCATAGGTAAAAATTTGATCATAAGAATATCCAATGGTATTGTAATTATCATTTTTAAAAACAAGATATTGTTCACTGCTTAAATCATCATCTAATTCAAATCCAAAAGGAACATTATATTGGATGTTATCTATTTCATCTACCTTTGTGGTTTTTTTATCTAAAACATAATATTTAATGCCAAGGAATTGATCTAAACTTTGTCTTTTTTCAAAATATCCTGCACTCCATCCAGAATAAGAATCGCTCAATCTAGACCACCATTTAAATAATCTTGTGTTGTAATTATAAAGGGTGTTAAACATAGAAACACCGTTGTAGTTATTTATATTTTGGTTATTATCAGAAAAAGACTTGATGTTCATCGTTGTAAACATGCGATAAAAAGAATTATCTTGGTTTTGTATTTTAGAAGTAACTTGATATAAACTCGCGTTATCTTTTAA
>JAHZFY010000010.1:16140-21115 GCA_019421105.1 bacterium | reverse complement strand
AATCATTGTCTTGTGTCGATTTTAAATTATTAGAAACGAGCATTTTTAGATATTTTTCATCGACATCCAAGTTAAACTTAGCTGCTATCGTCGATAAAATATCCACTAGAGCGCTATTTTGATATAAGATGTTATCATTAGTTTGAGAATCTATTTCATTAAATCTTTTGATAAGGTTGATAAATCTTAAATCAACATTATTTACTTCTTCGCTAATTTTAGGAGAATAGCAAATAGAGAAAAAAGTTGTTCTATCAACCGCACTTAATGGTAGAGTTTGAGCAAATTGTTGACGATATTTAACAATATTTTTCCAAAAACTATCAATTAAAGGTGTTTTTAAAACATGAGCAACTTCTGCCTTGGTTGCATAAACATCTTCAGTAAATCTAACCGAAATGCTATTAGAATTATTTAAAGCCATAATCTCTACCTCTTATAATTATATTATAATAAATAGAAATTTAAGTTCAATAAAATACTAAAAAACTACTAATTTTCATCGATAGAAAGGATTGTCATGAATGCTTCTTGTGGAACTTCTACAGACCCAATCTTCTTCATTCTTTTCTTTCCTTCTTTTTGTTTTTCTAATAATTTTTTCTTTCTTGTGATATCTCCACCATAACATTTAGCCAAGACATCTTTTCGAACAGCTTTAATATCAACTCTTGCGATAATTTTTCCTCCAATAGCGGCTTGGACAGGAACTTCAAATTGTTGTCTTGGAATAATATTTTTTAAGTTTCTAATTATCGCTAAGCCTCTATTATATGCACTTGGTCTATACACGATAGATGTTAATGCATCGATTATTTGACCATTTAATAAAATATCCAATTTTGCTAAATTTGATACGCGATAATCAGACATTTCATAATCTAAAGAAGCATAACCTTTTGTACATGATTTTAATTTATCAAAAAAATTAAAGATGATTTCAGATAAAGGTATATCATACATCAATATCATTCTAGTATCGTCAAAATATTCCATATCTAAATATATGCCTCTTTTTTCTTGGCATAATTCCATGATAGGTCCAACGTATTCTTTAGGAGCCATGATGGAAGCTTTAACGTAAGGTTCTTCAATCGAAGAAATAGTTGATAAATCAGGTAATTTTGATGGGTTATCTAAATTCATAGTTTCGCCATTTGTTAAATTTACCTTGTATATAACACTAGGCGCGGTTAAAACTAGATTTAATCCGTATTCCCTTTCTAATCTTTCTTGAATAACATCCATGTGAAGAAGACCTAAAAATCCACATCTAAAGCCAAATCCTAAAGCTTGAGATGATTCAGCAACAAATTGTAAAGACGAATCATTTAATGACAATTTTTCTAAAGCATCTTTTAAATTTAAATAATCATCGCTATCGACAGGATATAAGCCACAATAGACCATAGGATTAATCTTTCGATATCCAGGTAAAGCTGAATCACAAGGATTTTCAACACAAGTAACAGTTTCACCAGGTCTAACATCTTTGATGTCTTTAATTTGAGCGCAAATATAACCAACTTGCCCAACTTTTAAATTCTTTAATTTTAATTCTTTAGGAGTTCGAATACCAACTTCAGTAACTTGATACTCTTTTTTCGCGGCCATTAAATAGATTTTATCTCCAATATTGATTGAACCATCAAAAACTCTGACTAAAATTACTACACCACGATATGAATCATAATAACTATCAAAAATCAAAGCTTTAAATGGCTTATTTTCATCTCCTTTAGGTGCAGGAACATCTTTAACTATTTTTTCTAAAACATCATGAATATTTAATCCTGTTTTTGCACTTACTAGACAAGCATCATCACAAGGGATGCCAATTCTATTTTCGATTTCATCTTTAACCATGTCGATTTGTGCGCTTGGCAAATCGATTTTATTGATTATTGGTAAAATCGTTAAATCATTATCGATAGCAAGATAAACATTAGCAAGAGTTTGTGCCTCTACTCCTTGAGTAGAATCAACAACTAATAAAGCGCCTTCGCATGCAGCTAAAGATCTTGAAACTTCATAAGAAAAGTCAACATGCCCAGGAGTGTCGATTAAATTAAAAATATATTCTTCGCCGTCATCAGCGATGTATTTTAAAGTTACAGCATTTAGTTTAATTGTAATACCACGTTCTCTTTCTAAATCCATAGAATCGAGAAGTTGGTCTTTCATTTCTCTTTCTTGAATCGCGCCAGTTTGTTCTAAAATTCTATCAGCAAGTGTTGACTTACCGTGGTCGATATGCGCTATTATTGAAAAATTTCTAATCTTGTCTTTATTAAATTCCATGAGTAATAATATATATTATTTTTTAAAAAATTTCGATACAATTTTATCAATATCTTCATTATTTAATACAACTTTATAATTTTTCCATTCTTCCCTAAAAAGGTCTTGATATTTATTTGTGGCATATCTTTCATCGATGAGCATTACAAAACCTCTATCGTTTTCACTTCTAATAACTCTTCCTACCGCCTGCATCACTTTGTTCATGCCAGGATAAATATATGCATAATCATTTCCGTTTAATCCCAACTTAGAAAACCTCAAGGCGCTTTGATCAGAAACAAAATTTATTTTAGGGAGTCCAACACCAATTATAATCGCCCCAATTAAACGATCATCAACTAAATCTATCCCTTCACTAAATGTTCCACCTAATACAGCTAATCCAATAGTTGTTTCTGTAGGATTTTGTTTAAATTCTTTTATAAATTTTTCTTTATCAGAATCGTTCATGTCTTTATCTTGTTTGATGATATTTGCATTCTCTAATGATAAATATTGTGATATTCTTTCCAAATATTCATAAGATGGACAAAATACTAAATAATTACCAATTTTATGCGAAATAGCGCTTTTTATGTAATTAATCACTTCTAAATATGTTTCTTCCCTCTTGGTGTATTTTGTAGATATTTTAGGAGCAACCATCACCAATAAATTCTCGTTTTTAAAAGGTGAAGGCAATGATAAATATGGATCATTTCTTTCACCGCCAAGCAAATCAATGTAATAATCGCTCGGAGATAAAGTTGCAGAAAAAAACGTGGTCGCTTTTGAGTTAATTAAAGAAGATTTTAAAAATGTCGATGCATCTAAACAAACAATATTTATGCTTGTTAGATTTCTTTTTTTATCTTTAAAAACATACATTAAAAAAGGTGAAGAATAAAGTTCATATATTTTAATGAATTTATTAATTTTTAAAAAGAAATCCTTTAGTTCTTCTGTAATTGCAGCATTGTCTTTTTTTGATAATTCTAGATATTCATTATAAAACTTGTTAAATAACTTGTAGTCATCATATAACAAATCATTAATTATGTTATTACCAACATCAAAAGATTCAAAATAACTTAAAAAGATTTTATTAATTTTGGTAAAACAACGTTTTATTGGCTTACAATCTAACTTTTTAATTGATTTTTTCGCTTTTAAAAAATCATCATACGATATACTTGCCGAAAACATCTCTTTTGATCTATCAATCAAATTGTGAGCTTCATCAATCAAAAAATAATAATTGCCATTAGCATCATCAAAATATCTTTTCATGTAAACCAAAGGATCAAAAACATAATTGTAATCACAAATAATAAAATCACAAAATAATGATAAATCTAATTGCAATTCAAAAGGACATATATTGAATGCTTTTGCTATATTAACTATCGTATTATAGTCAAATACATTTGTAGATATTAAAGATCTTTCAATTACATCTTTTATTATTGAATAATAACCTTTAGCAAAAGGACATTCTTCTGGAAAGCATCCTTTGCCTGAAGAAAAACATATTTTTTCTTTAGCGGTAACATTTATATAAGAAATATTCAATCCTTTATCAATAAGAGTTTTAATAGCGTTTTCAGCTGATTCTTTTCCTGATGTTTTTGCTGTTAGATAAAAAATTTTAGCTTCTTCATTTTTTATCAATTTTATTAAAGGGAAAATACAAGACATGGTCTTTCCAATTCCTGTTGGAGCTTCAATGAACAATCTTCCACCTTTTATTCCGTTAGAATAAACATATTTAGCTAGCTTTTTTTGCCCCGCTCTAAAACTATTGAAAGGGAATTGTATGTTTTCAATGCTTTTGTCTTTATTTGCTTGCTTTCTTAATAAGATATTATAAAAATTTAAATATTGATCAAATAAATCGTAAACAAATTGTTCCAAAGAAGAATAATCGTATTTATAAGTATCAATTCTTTTGTCGCTATGTCCTTGTCTAAAATAAGTCAAACGAATTGATATTTCTTTTAAATTTCTTTCCTTTGCAAACATAAACGCATAACATTTAGCCTGACCTAAATGCCAATTTTTATGTTCCATTGCAAATGAAGGAATATCGCTAACCGTCGTTTTTATTTCATCGATTGTATATGTTCCGTCTTTATTAACAATAATTCCATCTGCGCGACCATGGAGTCTTATCTCGTAATCTTTATAATCAAAAACATGATCAAAATTATATTCACTAAGATAGTTGCTTCCTTGTCTAGATTGATAATATGAGTGTATTTTGCTACCTTCATTCATTGTGGAACGATTAAAAATACGATTATCAATATCACCGCTTCTTAACAAAAAATCCACCAGTTGATGTACAGACAATTTAATTATTGTTTTATTCATAAAAACTATTTTAAAACTTTATTTAAAATTTGACGATTCCCATTGATAAATGATTGAGCATCCATCATTTTTTTACCTTCAAGATGAACTTGTTTCAAATTGATGATACCATCTTTTAATTGTAACCATAAATCAGATTTTTTAGCTTTCACTATTTCGCCAACTTGACCAATAATATCATCGTTTACTTTTTCTGCATTTAAAATTTTAAATTTTAAACCATCTAATATCAAATATCCACCTGGTTCAAAAGATAAGCCTTTTACCCACCCAATAAAATCATCACACTTTAAATTAAGATCTAATTTTTCTTGTTCTG
>JAHZFY010000010.1:0-16130 GCA_019421105.1 bacterium | reverse complement strand
GCTTTATTAAATTTGCAAAGGTTACTTTGCTTTCATCTTGTGGCACACCTTTTATAGTACCATTTAAAAATTCTGGAAGTTTTTCAATAATCAATTCTTTTGCGGCCTCTCCCATTTTTTCAAATAAAGATGTTGAGTTATCATCGTTAGCTATTTCAACTTCTTTGACACCATACATTTCCCCAGCATCCATTTCCTTGACCATTTTCATCAAAGTCATGCCTGTCACTTTTTTATTTTCAATTAAAGCGTATTGAATTGGAGAAGCACCCCTTAATTCAGGCAAAAGGGATCCATGCAAATTTATACAGCCAATTTTTGGAATATCTAAAAATGATTGAGGAACAATTTTTCCATATGCGCATGTAATTACTAAATCAGGCTCAAGATTTTTTACTTCTTCAATGCAATCTTTTATCTTATATGGCTGAAGACACAAAATATTTTTTTCTAAAGCGATAAGTTTTGTTGGAGGAGGAGTTAATATTCCTTTTCTTCCAACTGGTTTATCTGGTTGACAAATCAACGCAACGACATTATAGCCATTTTCGATCAATCCTTTTAAAACAGTACTTGCGATTTTTGGCGTGCCCATAAAAATAATTTTCGCATCTTTTTTATCCATAAACTTACCTCACATTTAAATATTATAACAATATTTATGCTAAAAAAATGAATATTTTATGACAAACATTTACTTATAAAAACAATAATGGGTTTTTTAAAGAAAAAATTAAGACTTTATTATTGATAAAAATGATTTTTTTTGTTATTATATCAAACGTTAAACTAGAAAAGGAAGATACTATGGCAAATATTAAATCACAAATCAAAAGAATCGAAACTAGTGAAAAAGCTCGCCAACGTAACGCTGCAATTAAAAGTTCTGTAAGAACAAGCGTTAAAAAAGTTAGAAAAGCAGTTGAAGCAAAAGATTTAGCTAATGCCACTGAATTATTAAGCAAAGCATATGCTTTAATCGACAAAGCTGTCACAAAAGGTGTTTATGTTAAAAACACTGCTGCTCGTAAAAAAGCTGAATTAGCTCGTTTGGTTGATACAATCAGATAAGTTAATATAAAATCATTTAATTTCGAAATTAATTAGGAATAATTCAAATCCTATAAAGCGGTCGACAAGGCCGCTTTTAATTTTATAATCCAAAAGATATAATTCATCCAATGTTAACATCAAGTCATTCATAGACATGCTATACATATATTTTTTTAAAATTTTAACTCTAATTTCTTTTATAGCTAATTTATCAGCTATCTCTAATGTTGATAAATTTAAAGAATTTAAATAGGCAATTTGCCATAATAAACGAAATTGATTAGAAAGCATTGAAATTAATGTAATAGGTTCAACATTATTCACTAATAAATCTTTATATAATTGCAAAGCTTGGCTGTTATTTTTATTCATCAAATGATTAAAAAGTTCAAATGCATTTTCTTCAAGTGGTTTATTAACTAGTTTGCAAACATCTTCATATGTAATATGGTCGCTATATAAGCAAAGTTTATTTGCTTCGTTTATAAAAGTATTTAAATCACCATTCACGCGAATCGCTAATTCATTGACAGCATCTGAATCAATTTTTACTTTCAAGTTTTCGGTAAAGTATTTATATATATAAGCATTCCAGTCTTTTTTATTAACATTCATCAATTGAAATACTTTTCCATTTTCTAAAATGAATTTAAAAATATCACTTTTTTGATCGATGGTTTCTTCATTTAAAGTTAAAATCAAATCGCAATCTTCATTAGGGTTTTTTAAATATTTTATAAAAGTAGAAAAATCATTTTCATCTTTTTTTATTTTAACTTTTGTTGCTTTTAAAAAAGCGCAATCTTCTAAAACGATGACTTTATGTTCATAACCAAGTGGCATATAAGATGCCTCTAGCACAACATCTTGAATCAATGTCTGGGTCATATCAAATTTCACCAAATTTAAAGAATCAACAAAATCGAGTCGTTCTTTAATTATTTTGTTTAAGCGATTTTTGATCATGACGCTTTGTTGACCATAAATTAAATAAACCATATATTTATAATAAATTCAATTTATAAAAAAGAAAAGCCCAAATGGGCTTTATTTCTTATTAATATTCGTTACGCTTATGGCGTCAGAAATAGTTTTTTCCATGGCTTCTTTTCCATATTTATCTACTTCCGATGCATTAGTGACACCGTGTGTTATATTACCTGCACCACCAATACAGCCACCGACACAAGCCATACCTTCAATAAAGTTTGAGGCTAATAAGTTTTTACCTTTTTTCATCAAGGCGACTTTACACGCTTCAATACCATTACAAACTTCTGGTTTGACCTCAAAGTCGATATTTTGTTCTTTTAGCGATTGTTTTACAGCATCGCTTAATCCACCAGATCTTGCAAAAATTCTTCCATAATAAGAGGCGTTATCCAAAACATTTTCTTCTAAAGTAGTCACATCAATATCTTTAGAATCAATTAAGGCTTGTAATTCTTCAAAAGTTAAAACAGTATCAACCAAGCCTCTTAATGGTTCTTTTTTAAATTCCATCTTTTTAGCAGTACAAGGTCCAATAAAGACAACTTTTGAATTTGGATCAGTTTCTTTAATGTACTTAGCAATTGCCCCCATCGGAGATAAGTTATGAGAGATGTGTTGTTTTAAATTAGGGAATTTTTTCTCGATATAATCAACGAAAGCAGGACAACATGACGAAGTCAAAAATCCTTTTTCAGCAAGTTCTTGAGCTTCGCTATATGCGACCATATCAGCGCCTAATGCAACTTCGATGACATCATGAAAACCAACCATCTTCATTGCTTGGACAACTTGTCCTAATTTAGCATATCTAAATTGACTTGATATTGTAGGAGCAACAATTGCATAAACTTTATACTTTGTATTATTTTCAGAGCGCAAAATAAAATCGATAACATTAGTTATGTATGATTTATCCATAATAGCGCCAAAAGGACATTGATATGAACAAGCACCACAAGATATACAATCATCATTATTAATTTGAGCATGTTTTTCTTCGCTCATTTTAATAGCTTTTATTTTACAAGATGCTTCACAAGGTCTTTTAAAAGAGATGATAGCATTATAAAAGCAAGCTTTAGCGCACATTCCACATTCGACACACTTTGTCTTATTGATAACTGCTCTTCTATTTTCATCAAAGCTAATAGCGTTTAATCTACAAGCTTCTTCACAGCGATGAGCCAAACATCCTCTACAAGCATCAGTAACATGATATCCACCAGTTGGACAATCATCACAAGCAATATCGATAACTTCGATGACATTAGGATTGTTTGGGTTGCCACCCATTGCTAATTTA
Source organism: bacterium (assembly GCA_019421105.1). Classification (GTDB taxonomy): domain Bacteria; phylum Bacillota_I; class Bacilli_A; order RFN20; family CAG-826; genus CAJOOD01. Next base: position 12,781 of record JAHZFY010000010.1, on the reverse strand, counting down.
ACGCGTTCCGCGACAATTGCTTTTTCTTTATAAACACAACATCTAGTTGTTGGTGTTTTTCCTGGAACGATAATATTTGGAATATTTAAAACATTTTGAAGCAATGTTCCCTTCCAAGAAAATTTAGCAACTTCTCTTAAAACTCGATATTTTAAGTCTTGAACTTGAGTATCAAAATTTTTGGTTTTCATTTAAAATCTCCTTACTTATTAATCGTAATTTAGTATTACATTTTTACCCATCAATCTTAAATTATTGGCGATGGATTCAACTAATTTCATCTTCATTGTAATATCAATCGGTAAACCTTGATGGGCAGCGTTTATCGATTGACCCACAAAAAATTCTACATCACTAGCCTGTATAAATAACATATCGGCTAATTTGTTTGCTCCATCGTTTTGAACAAATATTTTAGGTTTTAAATCTTTTATATCTAAATAAGTATTTGAAAGTTCTAGCAGTTTTCGAAGTGTTAATACACCTTCGGTAACAAGGTCAATTCCTTCAATTTTAGCCATTGGAGGAACATCAGCGTCTAAATAAGTTAGATCAACATCGATTGGTTTATTCAAATATCGAGCTACTATAGTCGAACTTGTTCCACCACAAACGCAAGTTTTATCAGAATTTTCTAAAAATCTTGCGACATAATAATTGTCTTTTTCTTTTTCAACAGGAGGTCCAACCATGATATTGACCTTCAATTTTTTTCTAATTTTTACCACAGCTACTGTAGTATCATCACCTGGCTTTGATAAATATAAATCGTTACAAGATGAAGCAATGTTGCAAGCAAGAGTTCTTGCAGACATACCAGGTTGAATAATTCGATCGATATAATCCATTATATCTTTTCTTTCCCAACCAAAATTTAATGTGGCACCAATCCCAGCATGTATAGCGCCATCGCTCATTGTAACGATATAATCGTTATCTTTTAATTTTACATCTGATTTATAAACGACTTTGCCACCGATATTTAATTCTTCTCTAGCAAAGTCTTTACATTTGTTATCGCTTATTAAAATCGCTTGAGGATTATCAAACTCAAAAATAAATCCCTCGCCGTCATGATTGATATGTATAACGGTAAAAGTTGAATATGCTACACCTCTTTCTTTACAAACTGGTAAAGAAGAAATTAGAGTTTCGATGCATTCAACAATCGAAACGTTATTTGAAACCATCGTGCATAGAATCTTAGAAGTTAACGTCGATAAAATATTAGCCTTAACGCCACTTCCTAAACCATCAGCCAAAACTAAAGTGATGTAGTCTCCATTTTTCTTAAATTCGACTTTGTCACCACACAATTCCTCGCCGACATGATTTAAAGAAGTATATCCATAATCGATAAAAAGACTCATATTATTTATTTTCGCCATCCTTTTTATCTTCTAATAAACTCTTTTTCAAATTCAAAATTGCCACTTTAGTTTCAGCGACCGTTTCACCTAAAACAGAAGCTATTTCTTGGGCAACCCTCATTTGTTTATTGATGACCTCATTAGTTATATCGATTGTATTTTGTCTTAATTGATCATATTTTTCTTGGGCTTTAGTTTTTTCAGTAACATCTTTAATGACCGCGAAAGCAGAATGTTCTTCTTTTAAAGATATGACACTAATTTCAGCGATCGTGTTAGTTTTATCGATGAATATTTTTTGATGGTATGTATTTTTCTTTTTTTCAATCGCATCAATAAAAGCGCTAGAATCCATCAATTCATATATGTACATGCCCTTTGCTTCTTTTGGAGAGACCAAAAGCATCGAAGAAGCATTTGAGTTAATTTCTTTAATTAAATAATTGTTGTCGATAACAACGATTCCATTAGGCATATGCTGAATGATTTCATAAGACATCGATTCAGCTTTTTTTCTCATGTATGGAACACACATTTCTATATCAGCATAACCATTAGCAACCGCCCACGCTTTTTTACGACAAGTATCATATCCACAGGCACCACAATTTAATTCATCTTTTACATCGAATTTACCCGTTTTAGCTAAAATTGATTTAATTTCATCTTCACTAGGATTTCTTTCGATTGGATTTAAAGGCTTAAATGTATAAGAAAAATCGATTCCTTCCGGTATTGAAATTTTATCAATTCCGCCTTCTTTTATATTATAGTGAACGTAGCGTCTAATCTTTTGATTAGCATTAACAGCCGTACCTTTTTTAATCAAAGAACATGGACCATTGACACAAGCGTGTTCACATGAGTTCAATTCGATAAACATATGAGCAAAATCATCTATGTTTGAAAGAACTTCCTGACATTTACTGATGCCATCCACTGCAACATATTCGTATTCTTTTTCTTGTTTTGATAAAGATTTGATAATACCTCTAGAAATAGGATAGTATTTTGCTTTATTAACAAAACCAGAAGAATCATTGTCATAACAATCATCTTCTTTTAAGACGATATTTGATTGAGCAAACATTGTATTCAATTCTTCAAAAGTTAATGCTCCATCAATAATACAAGATTCGTCTGCTTCTTGTTTTTTTGCAATACATGGGCCAATAAATACAATTTTTGCATCTGGTTTTTTTGCTTTAATTATCTTTGCGTGTGCAACCATAGGTGTAACAACAGGAGCAAGATATTTTAAAGCGTCATGATAATAAAGTTGTATCATTCTATTGATCGCCGGACAAGCGGAAGTAATGAAGTTTTTATATGTATTGCTAGAAAGCAATTTTTCATACTCTTTTGTGACAGCATAAGCACCAATTGCGGTTTCTTCCGCATCATAAAAGCCAAGTTTTAAAAGTGCTTTTTTCATCGTGTCGAATTTTTTGAGTCCAAATGATGAAACAAAAGAAGGAGCAACAGAAGCAATAACTTTTTCATTTGATGAAAGCAATTCCTTTACCTCATCAATCGAATTATGTACTTTTTTTGCGTCCTGAGGACACACCATCGTACATGTACCACACAAAATACATCTCGATGAGATAATTTTTGCTTGATGATTAACAACTTCAATCGCTACTACAGGACAATTTTTTAAACACTTGTAGCAATCTTTGCATTTCGCCGGTTTGAACTCTAAAAAATTCTTCATATTTACACTTCTATTTATTTAATTTTTGCTTTGATTTCTTTTTCAAAAAATTCTTTTACGTCTTTTGGCTCGACAGAGAAATGAGCGCCATCAACAGTAACGTTAACACCTGCTTCATTGCATTTGCCCATGCAGAAAGCACCACCTAAGTTAACTTTATCTTGTAATTTATTTTCTTTGATAAGGTATTGTAATTCTTCAACTACTAAGCGAGATCCTTTTAAATGGCAAGAACTACCAATGCAAACTGTAACTTTCATCATAATTTTTCTCCTTATTCATGATCGTAAATATTTAAAGCGTGTCTTAAAAATTCTAATTGCTCGCTTTTTGCATTAACCAATTGAGACGCTGCTACAATTGGAATCCATCTTTGAACATATGTTTTTAATGTTCCGGTTTTATTGACGTAGGCATCTAAATATTTTTCGGCTAATTCTAAATTTCCAGCTAATTGGAATTCTAAATAAGTCATTGCTGCATCGTAGGAGCTGTTTCCTTGAGCAGCATGTGCCCAGTCTAAGATATATGCTTTGCCATCTTTATCACTGATGATGATATTAGATGGGTTGAAGTCACCATGCAAGACGTGTTCGTGAGTTGGCATACTTGCTAAACGTGTATGCAATTCATATCTAACAGTTGCATCTAAATCACACATTGCAATTTTTTGCATGACTTTGTCTTTAATTTTATTTAAATGAGGCAAACTTTTTGAATGAATTTCCATTTGAATATTTAAGAATAATTCTAAGTATTCATCCATTTTTTCAGGATGCAAAGCCATCAATTGTTCTAAAGTTTTACCCTTGATATCTTCATAGACAATCGTCCATTTTCCATCTTGAGTACTAACTTCAAGTAATGCTGGTACATTCAATCCGGTTTCTTCTACTCTTGCATGATTTAATGCTTCGTTTAAAATATCGGATTTAGAATATTTTTCGTCAAACACTTTATAAATTTTGCCATCTTGACGATAGACGGTTTTGCTTGTTCTAACAGCAACAATTCCTTTGTCTTGCATCATTATTTACCTGCCTTTTTTCCATAATATGCATTTAAGTACATTTGTTTAATTTCAGACATTAATGGATAACGTGGGTTAGCACCAGTACATTGATCATCAAATGCTTGTTCGACCATGTCATCTAATCTTGTTAAGAAATCATTTTCATCGATACCATACTCTTTAATGGAATTTTTGACACCGACTTTTGTTTTTAAATCGTTGAATGCTGAAATTAAGGCTTCTAGTTTTTCATCATCATTTTTACCTTTTAATCCTAAAGCTTCAGCAACTAAAGCGTATTTATGTTTTGTATTTGGATGATCATATTGTGGGAATGTACCCATTTTTGTAGGAACATCGTTTGCATTAAATCTTAATACTTCTTCTATCATTAAAGCATTTGCAATGCCGTGTGGCAAGTGATGGAATGCACCTAATTTATGAGCCATGGAGTGGCAAACACCTAAGAATGCATTTGCAAAGGCCATACCAGCCATTGTTGCAGCGTTGGCCATTTTTTCTCTAGCTTCAACATCAGTTTGTCCATCATTATATGCTCTTGGTAGGTACTCAAAAATAACCTTTAAAGATTGAATTGCAAGACCATCAGTATAATCGGTTGCTAACATGGAAGCCAAAGCTTCTAAATCGTGTGTAACAGCGTCAATACCAGAAGCGGATGTTAATCCTTTTGGACCAGACATCATCAAATCGCAGTCAACAATAGCCATATTTGGCATTAACTCATAGTCTGCTAAAGGATATTTAGTTCCGGTTGTTTCATCAGTAATAACAGCAAATGGAGTAACTTCAGAACCTGTACCAGCAGATGTTGGAACAGCGATAAAGAATGCTTTTTCACCCATTTTTGGGAATTGATATACTCTTTTACGAATATCAGAGAATCTCATAGCCATATCTTGGAAATCAACTTCAGGATGTTCATATAAAACCCACATGATTTTACCAGCATCCATTGCAGAACCGCCACCAACTGCGATGATTACATCTGGTTGGAAGGAAGTCATGATTTTTGCACCTTCTTTAGCGCATCTTAATGTTGGGTCTGGTTCAACATCAAAAAATGTTTCATGAACGATACCCATTTCATTCAATCTAGATTCGATAACTTTTGTAAAACCAGATTTATATAAGAATGAGTCAGTAACAATAAATGCTCTTTTTTTGCCATAAACGTCTTTTAATTCGTTTAATGCAACAGGTAAGCAACCTTTTTTAATATATACTTTGCTTGGTGTTCTAAACCACAACATGTTTTCTCTCCTTTCAGCAACAGTCTTAATGTTTAATAAATGTTTAACTCCAACGTTTTCAGAAACAGAGTTTCCACCCCAAGAACCACATCCTAAAGTTAAGGATGGAGCAAGTTTAAAGTTATATAAATCACCAATACCACCTTGGGATGATGGAGTGTTGATTAAAATTCTACAAGTTTTCATTGCTTCTTGGAAAATTGCAATTTTTTCTTGACCTGTTGTGACATTAATATATAAAGAAGAAGTATGTCCATAACCACCGTCAGCAACTAATTGTGCAGCTTTTCCAACTGCATCAGTAAAGTCTTTAGCTTTATACATTGCTAAAACTGGTGATAATTTTTCATGAGCAAATTCTTCACTCAATTCAACTGATTCAACTTCACCAATTAAAATTTTTGTTTCTAATGGTACTTCAACGCCGGCTAATTCAGCAATTTTATGTGCTTTTTGACCAACGATTTTTGCATTTAAAGCACCGTTGATTAAAATTGTTTTTCTTACTTTTTCAGTTTCTTCAGCATTTAAGAAATAACATCCACGATCTTTAAATTCTTTTTTAACAACATCATAAACCTTATCTAAAACGATAACGCTTTGTTCGCTTGCACAAATCATACCATTATCAAATGTTTTAGAATGGATGATTGAGTTAACAGCTAAAACTAAATCAGCTGTGTCATCAATAATCGCAGGTGTATTACCAGCACCAACACCTAAAGCAGGTTTTCCAGAACTATAAGCAGCTTTAACCATTCCAGGTCCACCAGTGGCAAGAATGATATCTGCTTCTTTCATCAATAATGTTGTCATATCTAAAGATGGTACATCAATCCAAGAAATAATACCTTCTGGCGCACCAGCTTTAACAGCAGCTTCTAAAACAATTTTTGCAGCTTCAATGGTAGCATTTTTTGCTCTTGGGTGAGGAGAAATGATAATACCATTTCTAGTTTTTAAAGCAATTAATGTTTTAAATATTGCAGTAGAAGTTGGGTTAGTAGTTGGAATTACAGCACCTATAACACCAATTGGTTCGTATATTTTTTTAATACCATATGCCTTATCTTCTTCAAAAACACCACATGTTTGAGTATGTCTATATGTATTGTAAATATATTCAGAAGCATAGTGGTTTTTAATAACTTTATCTTCAACAATGCCCATTCCAGTTTCGGAAACCGCTAATTTAGCAAGAGGGATTCTTGCTTGGTTAGCCGCCATAGCAGCAGCTTTAAAAATAGCATCGACCTGTTCTTGGGTATAAGAAGAAAATTCATTTTGAGCGTTTCTAACTCTTTTTAATTCTAATTCAAGTGCTTCAACACTATCGATAATTTTTCTTTCCATAACACCTATTCCTTTTCTATAATTTCCTTCATCTTATTAGTTAAGATTGCTAATGAAGATGCAATATCTTCGTTTTTTACAGCAATATGTTGGCTTACATTTAATTGTGTTGGAGCCCAGTTCCATATTGCTCTAATTTGAGTTTTTTCTAGCCTATTTGCAATTTCTTGCGCAGCTTCTTTTGGAACTGTCAATATCGCTATATGGATATGCAATCTATCGATTAAATCTTCTAATTTTGATAATGGCATAATCGTTATACCATTGATTACAGATCCAATTATTTCACTATCAGTGTCAAATCCTAGACAAATATTTACGCCGTAATTAGAAAATCCTGGATAAGATAGTAATGCTCTTCCTAAATTTCCACATCCTATAATAACGGCATCTTTTAAGTTATTATAACCAAGAAATGACTCAATATCATTAATTAATGTCGATATTTTATAGCCTAATCTAGGTTTGCCTTCAATTGAAGTAACAATTGATAAGTCTTTTTTAACAAGAATCGGATTCAAATTCATTTTGTTTCCAATAATTGTTGATGATGCATATATAATTCCGCTTTGTTGCAATTCTTTTAAATACCTAAGATAATTTGGCATTCTTTGTATCGCAGCCAAAGAAAACGACATAAGATTTTTGTTCTCCATTTAGCCTCCTTTCCTAATCGATACGTTTTGTATCGATATTATTATATCTATTATATATATTGTATGCAATATATTTATAGACTAATTTAAAAAATAAAAAATTGTCGAATCAACATCAGTTCTTTTTATGTTTACCTTATAGTATTTTAAAATTGATAAAACTTCACTATGAGGATGTCCGTATTCATTATTTGCACCTACAGAAATAATAGCGTCTTCTGGTTTTAAAAATTCGATGAATTCTTGACTTGTTGAAGTGTTGCTACCATGATGCCCTACTTTTAAAACATCGCATTTTAAATTTTTATTATCTTTTATTATTTTTCTTTCCACCCATTTTGGAGCATCACCCATTATTAAAAATGTCTTATTATTCAAACTAAAATGCAATACCAAAGACTTATCATTTTCTTCAGTTCCTTCATTTTGATATGTATTTAAATTGTCAATTATAAATGATTCACTGATTTTTATTGGGAATAAGTTGCTTGAATCTACATGATTTTTTACTATAAAGTTTTCTTTTAAACCCGTTAATGCGCCTATATGATCGAAGTCATTATGCGTAGTAATCACATAATCTAATTTATAAATTTGTCTTTTTTTAAAAAACGGAATAAGAGACTCATTTGCGATATCTTTATAAACACTACCACCTGTATCGATTAAAACGGTTTTTTTATCATGTACTATCAAAGTAGAATCACCTTGACCAACATTGATAAATGCTACATAATCATCAACTAAATAAGAAAATGGGATTGATTTAATGCATAAAAATATGACTAAGACTATCGATGATTTATATAAAGGTTTACATCGTGTTGTCAAAATATAAATTAACGAAATCAAAATAAAAAAATATATTATAATTTCTAAAGTTGAAAATGGAGAGACATATATATTAAAAGAAAGAAGAGAAATATTTTTTATTAATAACAAATATTTATTTAAAACATAATCAACAACCCCAAATAAAGGAACATTAAATAAGCAAAAGAATATTAATATATTGATGAATATGGAAATAGGAAGAAATAAAGTTTGAAATATAAAAGAAAATAAGGAAATTTCATTATAAAAATATATCTCAAATGGTATAAAAAATAACCAAATTAAAAAGCTTATAACAATTTTTTTCTTTTTTCCCGTCAAAAAAATAAAACTATTATTTAAAAAGTACGCATAATAAGATAGCAAAAAAGAGATGATAAAAGATTCTTGGAATGCTAAATATTTGTCAAATATTAATAAGATAAGTCCTGCAAGTGATAGCCTTTCAATATATTTATATTGCACACAAAATACAAATCGAGAAAATAAATCTATAACAAACATTATGATCAACTTAATGACAAAAATTTTTAGAATATTGAAAATCAAATAAGGAAAAATAAGAATATATGAAATTATTGTTGATTTATTTTTATCAAAAAATATATTTAATATCCAAGTGATCATTTTAACTACAGCATATAAATAAATCCCACTTGCATTAAATAATCGATAAAGATGCAATTTTTCAAAAAATATGTTTTGTCTAGAATCTAAAGAACTAGAAAAAAATAAAGTAGAAACAAAGTTTTTGCTATTATCTTCAAATTTATTTAAGAATGAATTTTTTAATAAATTTATTCTCAATGGATTTAAAAATATTTCTTGTATTTCGTCAATTTGAAGCTCGTTATATATTCCTTTATTGTTTAAATATCTTTGAAAATCAAATGCAGATTCTATCGTATTTGAAATAAATGTTTTTTTAATTCCACTTATTTTTAAAATATCACCAATTTCATATCCGTGTTGATACTTATAAATGTAAAGTTTTTCTATACCAACTTGCAATATAAAATAATTAGTTTTACTTTCGACGATTATTCCTTGATAATATGTCTGCGATACATCAAATTTAATAAATGAGAAGATGATTCCTGCAATGACAAAACAATTGAATACAATAGAATAATTTTTCTTTAATTTGTAATAAAGTAACCCATTGATACATGTGGTAATTATTAAAGTAAAGACGATATTATTCGTAAAGGATATACCAATCCATAGCCCGATAAAAGATAAAAACAATATCATTCATGAAGAATTACAAAATTTCTGACTTTTTTATATGTTGCAGGACCAATACCATAGACATCTTCTAATTGTTCAATCGTTTTGAATTCTCCTTTTTCGTTTCTATAAGAAACGATACTAGACGCAATTGAAGATGTTATACCATTGACGCTCATCAAGGTCTCTTCTAAATCCGTATTGATATTTACTTTTTGAATTTTATCTGTTGCGCATATGTCGCCTTTATCATAAATAGGTGCAATATAATAAGTTGAGCCTTTAGTCAATATTGCGTCTTCAAAATATGCTTTTTCATCACCATTGGATGTCAAACCACCAGCAGCGTTAATTAAATCTATCATCGTACATCCTTCTTTTAAAGCGTATGTTCCAGGCTTTTCAACCTCTCCTTCGATAGATAAAGAAAAGACATTATCACTATTAATAATGCTAGTATTATTTACATTGTTATTTAATTTTGGATCAATTGCCATAAAACCTATTATGACAACAAAAGCTGCAATAACAACGCCAATCAATAGTTTTATCATAATAAAAACCTCCTACTACTAATAGGAGGTAATTTTAAACTTTTTTAAAATAAACTATTTTCCAACGTTGGTGCTAAGAATTTCAACTTGATATTCTTTTTTAGCTTTTACGACAACAACTTTTCCTTTTTCTTGTCCGATTAAAGCTCTTCCTAATGGACATTCATTGGAAATTTTTCCTTCTGTTGGATTAGATTCGCTAGTACCAGTTATCGTATAGATATGTTCTGAACCATCGCTTAAATTTTTAATCTTAATTGTAGAACCAAGCGCAATTTTTCTAGAATGTTTTTTGTTTTCATCAATGATAATTGCATTATGCAAAATATTTTCTAATTCAACAATTCGTCCTTCAACTTCTGCTTGTCTAGCTCTTGCCGCATCGTAATCTGCGTTTTCGCTTAAGTCTCCTTGTGCTCTTGCTTCAATTAATTGGCGTTTTACTTCTTCACGAGTTACATCGATTAATTGACGATATTCTTTTTGGAAATTTTCATATCCTTCTTTAGTTAATTGAATTTTTTCTACCATAGTATCACCTCAAGTCGCTTGCTATTATACCAATATGTTAAATAAAATTCCATATTTTCTTTTATGAAAATAAGTATATAATGTAAAAGGTTAAAATATGAAGCAAAAATTATTGGATATTTTGAATTTATTTTACACGTTTTTTAAAATAGGACTATTCACTTTTGGTGGCGGTTATGCCATGGTCGGCATCATACAAGCTGAAATAGTTGAAAAAAGGCATTGGATTAGACAAGACGAGTTTTTTGAAATACTCGTTATTGCTGAATCTACACCTGGACCTATTTCTGTAAATGTTGCAACTTATGTTGGTTATAAAGTAGCAGGCATAGTCGGTTCTATTTTTTCAACGCTAGGCCTTATTTTACCATCACTTTTAATCATATATATTATCTCTTTATTCTTTGAAGATTTCTTAGCATTAACCATTGTTGATAAAGCTTTTAAAGGTATAAAGGTTGGCGTTATGGTTTTACTTGTTACCACCGTCATTAAATTAGCAAAGCAAATGAAAAGAGATGCTTATTTTTATATTGTTTTATCCATCGCTTTAACTACAATGATCTTATTTTCGATATTCATACCTGACTTCACATGGATTTCATTGATATTGATTGCGTTAGGTTTATTGTTAGGGGTTGTTAATACATCTTTAGCAAAATTTTTTGGTAAAGGAAAGGGAAAGAAATGATTTTTTTAGAATTGTTTGGAATTTTCTTTTTAATAGGATTGTTCACCTTTGGTGGCGGCTATGCCATGATTCCTTTAATAGAAGCGCAAGTCATATCAAAAGGTTGGATGGATGCAAGTCAACTTTATGATTTTATTGCCGTTAGTGAAGTTACACCAGGACCATTTGCGATTAATATCGCCACTTTTGTTGGTTCTTCTCAAGCGGGATTTTTAGGCGCTGTTTGTGCGACGCTTGGTGTGGTTTTACCTTCATTTATCGTCATTTTATTACTCGCTACACTATTAGCAAAATTTTCTCAATCTAAATACATCCAAGGAGCAGTTAATGGCGTTAAACCTATCATCATTGCTTTGATTAGTTCCACTGTAATTTTATTGATGGTAAAGTCATTCTTTTTTGGAGGCAACTCTTTAAGTTCTCCTTTTGCTTTCGATCGTAAAACATTTACATTATTTATTCTTTTAACATCATTTGTTTATATTTATAAATTTGTACTAAAAAAGAACTTTAACACTATATTATTGCTAATATTCTCTGGTATTTTAGGTATTTTAGTATTTTGATTATTCGACTGTTACTGCTTTAGCTAGGTTTCTTGGTTTATCGATATTTAGCCCTTTTTCTAATGCTACAAAATACGCTAGATAAAAGGCGAATACTGATGTTGATAAAACCGATAGATATGTTCTTGTCTTATTTATAACAAAATCATCTTTCACGTGCTTTGTTTTTTCAGTTGAAACGATAAAAGTTTTTGCTCCACGGCTCTCTACTTCTTTAATATTATTTCTCATCGCATGGGCAATTTTTTCATCGCTTATAAAAATAATTACAGGAGTGCCTTCATCAATTAAAGCAATCGGACCATGTTTAAGTTCTCCACCCGCAATTCCTTCGCTATGGATATAAGTTATTTCTTTTAATTTTAAAGAAGCTTCTAAAGATAGTTCATAATCATATCCACGACCTAAAAAGAATACATCTTTACTATCTTTAATCAATTTTGCAATTTCATGAATTTTTTCTTTTTGTTTATAAACATCAAGAATTGCTTTTTCTACATCCATTAATTCATTGATAATGGTGTCTTTTTTATTTATAGATCTTGTTAATAACGCCAAGGAACAAACCATAGCTGAATATGCTTTTGTCGATGCAACAGAAACCTCTATTCCAGCATACAACAATATAGAATAATTTGCTTCACGCATCATCGTAGAATTTTCTGTATTGGTAATAGTTAAAATTGTCTCGCCTCTTTGTTTTAAAAATTTCATGCATCTAATACAATCCGCGGTCTCACCAGATTGCGACAAGAAAACATATAATGTTTTATTGCCAAGAAACTTTGGATAATATCCCCATTCAGAAGCAATGAAACAATTAGTTGTTTTTCCTAATCTTTCAAAATATCGAGCGCCGATCAAACTTGCATGATAAGATGTTCCACATCCAATAAAGACAGCATGATCGCAAGATTTTATATACGAAATCAAATTTTTATCAAAAACAAAGTCACCATCTTTATAGTAGGCATTAATTTGTCTAGAAATAAC
>JAHZFY010000001.1:3356-44363 GCA_019421105.1 bacterium | reverse complement strand
TAAAATTAATCCAACAATTGGAACAAAAAAGCCTAAAACTCCCCAACCAGCAGTAGATCCAGTATAAACAGTTTGAGTATTATTGTTAAAACTGTTCATTGATGGTTGGCTTTGTGCTTCCATACCTAAATCAGCGCCACAATTAGGGCAAACTGATACATTATCAGCAAGTTCTTTGCCACAATACTTACAATACTTCATATTTAAACTCCTTAACTATTTAAAAAGCAATATCTTACGTATTTGCTTTATGTATTAACTATTATAAATTCTTCTAACGAAACGTGTTACTATTTTTTTAACTTAATTGATTAGAAAATACTATTTATTATTGGTTAATTATGATTTATAATATTAGCAACGAAAGGGGATACAAATATGTCAGGAAAATCTAGACTTGCAGCCTTATTGCTTTGCTTTTTCCTTGGCGCAATTGGCGTCCATCGCTTCTACGTCGGTAAAGTTGGTACAGGCATTTTATGGCTCTTCACTGGTGGCTTATTAGGTATTGGTGCAATAGTCGACTTTATAATGATTGCAGTCGGTTCATTTAAAGATTCCGATGGTAACGTCGTTGGCAATTGGTAATTAATTGTTAACAATAAAAACACGAGACAAATCTCGTGTTTTTTTGTTGTTTTGATAATAGAAATTATTCTAGATATAACCCAAACGAATTCATCGCCACTTCAAATCCTTTACCGATGAATTTGCTTTCAAATTGAATTCTAACGTGTTTTGTATTAACTCCAAGTTCAACATCTTGTCTAGATAATCCTTTAGCGTGAACATTGTTAATAAAATCATCAGTCCAATCAATAACATTATCATAAGTAACGCCATCATTAGATGTTAATACTTTTGCTACAAACATGTTTTTGCTTCTTGCATTGCTAACTTGATTTTCAAATAAGACACCGTATGTAAAACTTAATGCGTTAACTTCAGTATCTAATGTTAAATCTAAAGTTAAAGGACCTGTATTGACAGTTTGATTAACTCCAAATATAGCAGCGTTTGTCAACATATCTAGCTTAGGATTGTCTCCATACATACAAGCGCTTACTTCAACTTCTTCATCAGAAGTAACATATGTAGCTTTTTTACTATTCTCAATATTATTTATCATTTCATAATAAAGACCATTATCTTCAAATGATAAATCGTATAAAGCATTTGTAAACTTGCTTTCAGCAGTATCATTAACCACTACTGTTACTTCATTTGAATAAACATCGCTGATTTTATCATGTATTTTAATTTTGTATGTTCCTGCAATATTGCCGTGAACCACTAATTGATTTGGCGTGAAAGAATAGTTAACTTTAATGCCATCTTTAACGCCATTAACAATAAATTCTAAGTCTTTACGGCCAGGATTTGTTGGGTTTAATTCGTATTTTAATTCTAATTCTTTATCTAAATTAATAGATGTAACTGTTTCATCGACAAATCCTAAGTTAATAGATTCAATTTCTGTGTATATTGGTTCTTCTATACCTTTCCATTCATAATATGTTTTCACATTGCTTTCATTTGGTGCTTCAGGTAAATCAACATCGATTAAAGATGTATTACCAATATCAAATAGTTGAGTTCTTGTATAGTTAGGATTTATAGGATCTAAAGAGTCGTAAGTTCTAATTTCCTTAACCATTGTTTTTGCATCATTTAAATAAACGATAACTTGAGCGATGTCATTATCCCAAACGTTAACAAATAATCCATCATCTAATAATGTTTGAATACCTGCTGCATCTGTTAAATTGAAAGCTCCACCGCCAGCGTATGTAAATAAATCAGCGTGTTTTTCAATGATTGGGAAAGAATACATTGGAGTCCAATAAATGCGATCTACATCATAAATAGCGTATGTTCCATCACTAAATTTGATGCCTTGTCTTATCCAAGCTCCACCTAAAGATTCTTCATACCAATATTGATGAGATTCACCATTATAATCATGATAGAATAAGAAATCTCTTTGTCCTAATCCATCTAAAGCTGTTTGAGTAACGCTATATCCATCAATGTTATTGACGATAAATTCATCACCTACACCGCTTTGATATTGCCATACGGTTGAATTAGTATAGTCTTGATTTAATGCATCTTTTAAAACCTGAGTGGTTATCTTTTCTCCTTCTTCAAGCCATTTTGCGTATAAATCTAAATCTGCTACTACTTTTGTGTTGAAATCATAAACTAAAGAATATTCTTCATTGGTGTACCAACCAACAAAGTTGTATCCTTCTCGTGGCTCAGGTATATAATTATCCACTGTATGATTATTTACAACATCCACAACTTTAGTCTCATTTTCAAAGATGTGAAATGTGACTTTCCACGATAAAGTAGAAGTCATTGTTGAGTTTCCAGAATCAGAACTTGTATCAGTGCCACTTCCAGTTGGAGCGCATCCAACAATCATCATCATCGCAGCACTTAAAATTAATAACGTAGTTTTTTTCATGTTTAATTGCCTTCCTACATAGATACATTTTTAAATGTAAATATCATTATAACATTATCAATATACATAAATTGTAAAAAATGGCCGCCATCGCTGCTTAAACATACATATCCATAATCATAGTAATTTGTATCATCAATTTGATATCCAGCAGCTTTAACAAGGTTATAATATTCGTCCTCATCTCTTTCTTGAGCATTTTGAAGTTCAATGTAACCAACAATGGTATCATTTTGGATACCAACTTCACCATAATACGTGAAATAATCTTTCTCTAGAACAGGGATGGAATAGCCAAAATAATGTTCAACAAGTTTTGTTGGGAAGGAAGTTCCATCAACAATAACACAAATTGTAGCGTTGACAGCAACACCATATTCATCTGCTCCAGTTTTTCCATGGACGATTTGTAGTTGAATTTCAAAATCATCGTTCATTTTTGTTGTAGCAAAATAAACATCATACTCAACGCCTTCGTATGTATTGGTTTTAAAGTCGACTTCATAACCACTTGCCTTGCATACATTAGCATATGCCTCGGCTTTTACAATGGTTTCTTCTTCTTTAAAACCTAAAAAGTATAATTCTAATGTTGGATCATTAAATGCATCCACTGTTGCATTAGCAACGTATTTAGGAGCGTAAAAATATGGAATATCAAATTTAATAGATGCTTCTATAGCTTCTTCAACTTCTTTTACGCCCCAATGAGATTTAAATTCTTCGACTTCAGATGTAGTCGTTGTTGTGTCAATTGTATCAGTTGTTGTAAGTGTACTGCTAACAGGATTAGTAGCACACGATACAACTAAAGGTAAAAACAAGGATAATAATATAGATTTTTTCATAATTATTAAAGTTTAACTCCTACTGCATCATCAAAAAGATTATATGTAAGACCTTCTTCTTCAGAAACTAGAATTAAATCGGTTCCATCGTAACTAAAAACAACATCTCCATATCCGTCTTCTCCTGTATAAGTAAACGTTAAAACACCATTTGTGTTTGATGAAATATCGTTTAATATATATAATTTGTCAACCCCAAACATAGACTCGGTTAAATGAACACTTGTTGAAGTAAAAGTAGCGTTTAAAATATACCCGGCATCCATAGAATCATTGAATTCCCAATCACCAACAAGTTCATCTGGGAATGTAGGGACGGTTGATGAATTTTTAGTTGTAACTGTAATTTGATCTACTTTTCCATCAATTTCTGCTTTAAGTACTGCAGAACCACCATCTTTTATAGATTTAATAATCACTTCATCATTTTTTGTACCATTTGTTTTAGATATTTCAAATCCATCACCTTCAACTGTCCAATTAACTGTGGAAGTATAACCATAAGGCGATACTTTGGCTTTAAAATTTAAAGTGTCTCCAACTTTATTTGCTTCAGTTCCATTAGTTGCTTCAATGTCAATAGATGTTGCTTCAACGTAAGGTGTTCCTTCAAAACTAGAAGTAATCGCCCAATCTTCAGTATCTATTGTGACTTGATCACCGCTAAAAGAGGTGGATTTATAAACATCTGCGCCTGTTGCAAATGCATCATTTAAATCCTTAACAAATAATAATTCTGGATTCATATCTGCAGCAGCATACAAATTGATCATTTCAACCATTCCGCTATCTGGATTGTATTCTGGGTAATTTAAAACATAGATATCTTTTTCCTTATTATGAGTTAAGGTAATAGTTTGAGTTGATGTTTCGTTTTCAATTCCATAATCATAGTTCGTATATGTGTAAGTACCATTCCAAACTTTAGTAACTGTTGATAAATTTATATCTCTAGTTTTTGTAGTGCAATCTAAAGATACACCTTTTATTTCAACTTTCCCGCCTTCGGCTTTTAATTGGAAATATCTAGGCAATAATTCATCATGATAATCACTATGCATTAAGCTAACTGCTTCATTAGAAGTTAATTCAATGCGTGTTCCATCAAAAGTTGTTGAATCCAAATAAGTTGTGTATAAAACTAATTTAGCGCCTGGATCAGCAGTGAAAATAACTTTGACACCAAATAAACCGTTTACAACGCTGCCAACACCTGTAGTAGCGTCATATTTAGTGCCATCTGTGCCCATTGTGCCACCATCGTTTAAAACGACGTGTCCCTTACTAGAAGCTTCAGCCTTCGTGTAAGCTAATTTTAAGGTTTTAAGTGTAGATGTTCCATTTCCATGTTCATCTAATGTTGGTTTAAGTGAGTCTCTAAAAAAGAAATTACAATCTGTGCCATTAACTTTTTCAACATACTGATGATTGTTGTAAGCTAAAGCACCAACAGTAACAGCTCCTATAGCAAAAACACTTATGGTTAAAAGAAAACCAAGTTTTGCTTTATTCATGCAATATCCTCCTTTTGGATAAAGTAATTTATGAGTAAAAATGTAAAACTATTTTATGTTTTTTTCAATATTTTTTTAAAAATATAAAAAAAGAATAGTAAACTATTCTTCTTTTTCATTATAGAAAGGACATTTATCCTTTATACACTGCGAATTTTTATTGCTAAAGTCACACTGAATCAAACTTACTTCCATATCGATGCCATAATTTAATTTTATAAAGCTGGCAGCGTTGCTTAATGACAAATAACAATTTCTTTTACAACATCTAGGGCCGCCTAGTTTAGACATTTTTTCTAAAACGTGACTTGTAAATTCCATTTGCCTTTTATAGTTCTCATTATTTGTTAAAGGTCCTACCTCGTTAATAATCGATAAAGCTGCTCCAACACTTGTGATAGAGCCACATACTCCCCATAATCCACACATGCCGCCAGGCATCATCTTACTTCTTTTAATTAATTCATCTAAAGCTTTATCTAAATCGATTTGTCCACCTGCATTTTTGTAAGCTGTTAAAAATGAACCTCCGTCAATTAAATGATGCTCAGGTCCATGCATAGAAACAAAATCTTCATTCATAACACTAACAGCGACATCAACTGGATTTTTTGATGTACTTTGTTTTAATTTTTTTAATATTAATTCGTATTTTTCTTCTAAAGTATATATCTTTTTCATAGCCCACCTCATTCATATTGTTTTTTTATCTCATTAATATAGTCTTTACATATAGGATTATGTATTTCGTCAATTTTCAAATCAAATATTTTACAATCTTTTGCTTTATTAAGATTAACCATAAATTCACCCTTACTAGATATGATACCACTATTACCTATAAATGTGGCTTTAAATTCCCCTGTTTCTTCTCCAATTCTATTTGCTAATATCAATGGAATTTGATTTTCAATGGCTCGAGCTTGACATATTTTAATTGTTTGAGACCCCCCAAAACTAGCAGCGGTAAAGATAACCTCTGCGCCATCTAAAAGTAATCGTTGAATATCTAAAGGAAACCATATATCAAAGCATATATTTATACCAATATTTACACCACCTATATTTACAATTGAGTAGACATTATCATCTTTAGAAAAGAATTGTTTTTCATAATCGGTTAAATGCTTTTTATGATATATCGTTTTTAATTCTCCTTGTTCAATAAACCCAACACTATTGTAAGCATAGTTTCCATCTTTATGAACAAAACCAAAAAGAAAAGCACAATGTTTAACTTTTGATTTTTCTTTTAAATAATTAATTAAAGGATGTTGATCGATTTTAAATGATGAAGAATATAATTGATGCTTATCCTTAAACAAATAACCAATATCACACAATTCACTCAATACAAATAAATCGGCATTTTTCGTGCCGATTAATTTGTCGATAATTTCAATATTGGCAAAAACATTTTTTAAAACATTGAATTGTAAAATGCCAACTTGAATATGTTTCATGCGTTTATAATAACATTAAAACCATAATCAAACTAGAAGATGTATCATCTAATTTAGTAAATCCAGTAGCGGTTAAAATCAAAACCGCAATCATACAAACAATGCCAAAAACAATATTTGCACCAACTTTATATTTTTTACTATATGCTTTTTTTATAATGCCATAAATTATTGATACAATCGGCAAAATCACATAAATAAATCCTACCCAAGAACCACCCAATGGATTTACATCAGGGTTAGTGGCCGATGCATTATAATAAATTATAAACATCGTAAATAAAGTAAATACAATACTTAAAATAGATAAGATAATTAATGAGATAGATAGTATCAAATATTTGTTATTTTTTGGATCTTTATCATTTGCGATTTGTGGTTCAACATATTCAATTCGAATCGGTCCTTTAATATCATCGACTGCTTCATTAAAAATAGGAAGGTTGATGGTATTTTTTAAATTGACTAATTCGCTTTTTTCTTCGCCGCTTTCAATTTGTAAAAACAATAATCTTAGTGCTTGCAATGAAATAGAAACTTCTAATGACTTATTATTAATATACAAATTTTTATATTCAATATATGTCTTTTTAGCTGTTTCAAAATCTTTTTGTTTTAATAAAACAAGTGTTTGGAAAAATCCAACTGATTTTAAAATTGATGGGTTGTTTATTAATGAATAGTGATGATTATATTTTTCTAAATCATCTTTGTATAAATAATAACTTGCGATAACAGCATTTAATTTTTGTTTAGAAACTAAAGGTACTCGCATGTAAAGATTTAATAATTGAATACATTTATCATAATCATCGTTTTCATCATATTTAAAAAGGTTAAGATTAAGGCATAGATTTATAACGATTACATAAACCATTAATAAGCTTAATATCGACATCAAAATAGTTATGACAATATTAAATATAAACGAATCGTTATATAGCCATGAAATAACTAAAACGAACGTAACTAAGATGGCAAAAAATATAGATAAAATAGCACAATTAGAAATCAAACGCTTTTTTCTATCTTTATATATTGCTTGCTTATCCATATAGCGTTAGCCCTAATTATAATAAAGATTTATACAAAGCTTTAATTTCTTCAACAGATGTATCTTTTGGGTTACCTGGTCTACATGCATCAGCATATGCAGATTCGGATAAGAAGTCTAAATCTTTTTCTTTGACGATATCTTTTAAATCAGCTGGAATGCCAACATCTTTTGATAATTGTTTAACTGCATCAATTGCAGCTTTACGATATTCTTCTTGGCTCATTGCATCAACATTTTTAACGCCCATTGCACGAGCAATTTCACGATACTTTTCACCAGTAGCAGGAGCATTATATTCCATGACAGTTGGCAAAATAATCGCATTAGCGATGCCGTGAGGAGTATCGTATAAAGCACCTAAAGGATGTGCCATAGAGTGAACGATACCTAAACCAACATTAGAAAATCCCATACCAGCAACATATTGTCCTAATGCCATGCCTTCTCTTCCGCTTGGTTCATTATTAACTGCTGCTCTTAAGCTTCTTGCGATGATTTCAATTGCTTTTAAATGGAACATATCACTTAATTCCCAAGCACCTTTTGTAATATAACCTTCAATAGCGTGAGTTAAAGCATCCATACCAGTGGCGGCTGTTAAACCTTTTGGCATGGTTGACATCATATCTGGATCAACGATAGCCACAACTGGAATATCGTGTGGATCTACGCAAACCATTTTTCTATTTAATTTAGAATCGGTGATAACATAGTTAATTGTAACTTCTGCAGCAGTACCAGCAGTTGTTGGAACAGCGATGATTGGTACGCATTTATTTTTAGTATTAACTGCGCCTTCTAAAGATTTGACATCATAGTGTTCTGGGTTAGTGATGATGATACCGATACCTTTAGCAGTATCCATTGAAGAACCGCCTCCAATAGCAACGATGATATCGCAACCACTTGCTTTAAATTCATCGACACCATGTTGAACATTTTCAATTGTTGGGTTTGCTTTGATATCTGAATAAATTGTATATTCAATGCCTTCGTTTTTTAAAACGTTTAAGACTTTGTCTGTCACACCAAATTTAATTAAATCTGGATCAGAACAAACGAATGCTTTATGCGCATTTCTTGATTTGATTTCACTTCCAATTGCGTTGATAGCGCCTTGTCCATGATATGAAGTTTCATTTAAAATAAATCTATTGGCCATATTAGGCTCCTCCTTAATACATAGACATTATAAAACTAAATGTTTATCTGTGTTAATTAATATTTATTAATTTCGTAGATGGTGTAGAATATTAATTAATAAAGGAAGGTATTCATATGGCTAGTTCAGAAAGAAAAATAGGACTTGCACACATTTTGTTTTATGTGGCGGGTCTATTGTTAGTTATCAAATTCATTCTTCAAGATGTAGTCTTAGGAGGAGACAATCTTTCGTTGTTAATTGCTAATATTTTTATATTAGTTTTAGTTATTGGTTTTTATTGTTTCTTTTTATTTGGTATGCCTGGAGGAAAAGGTACAGTCGTCGCACTTGCTCCATCAATACTTTTAATTACTCTTTATGGAAGCGTTAAATTGTCTTTGCCATATAACGAGGTAAAAGAAGCTGTAGGTTATATCAATAACATCGCCAATATGATATGGATGTTTATTGTAGTTGTCGGATTTGTTTTGTTGTTCTTTAGACATAAATTATTGGGTTATGTTTTAGCAGGTGCATCTATTTCTTATGCCGCCTTTGCTTTACTCGCTTACATAGTATTAGTTATCATTTCTAGTATCAATGCTAAAAACTTTGCGTTTGACGCTAAGGAATTCGTAGCTACAATGTGTTTGGTTGGTTCATTAACTTGTATTGCTGTTGGCTCATATAGAGTATCAAGAGCAATGAGCTGGACAAATTAGAATGATTAAAATCCTTTTTGTTTGTTTAGGAAATATTTGCAGAAGCCCTTCTGCAGAATATATGTTTAAAAAAATGATTGCACAAAGAAATTTGGATAATCATTTTTATTGTGAATCAAAAGCCACAAGCGCTTATGAAATTGGAGCCAAAGTATATCATCTAATGAATCCATATTTATTAAAAAGAGGGATAAATGCAAGTAATCATATCGCAAGACAAATTCAACAAAAAGATTATGATAATTTTGATTTGATTCTTTGCATGGATTATGAAAATCTTCACGCTCTTAAACACCGATTTAAAGACGAAGATCATAAGATATATCTTTTAAATGAATATGTAGGATTGCCAGGAATCATATCTGATCCTTGGTATCATGAAAATTTTGATCAAACTTTAAACGAATTAGAAACTGCTTTAGATTTATTAATTAAAAAACTCGTAAAATAGCTTAAATTTTATACACAATAAATGAATAAGGTTGCAAAACTCCATTATTATAGTTATTTTTCAACACCATTTCGCCTTCAATTGTTTTAGATATTCCAAAAGGATTATTATTTATTAAAGCAACGATATTTTTATCTTTGTAATCCCTTGTAATTTTAATTAAATTATCTTCAAAATCAATTTTAATATCGCCTTCTTTTATGGCGTCATATTTTCTTAATTTGACGACCTTTTTAAATAATTCATGGTGATAAGAATTAAAATTTTCACTATCCCATTCCATTCCTTTTCTATTATATGGATCCGCTCCACCTAACATGAATATTTCATCCCCATAATATATCATTGGATAACCAACATACATAATCATCAATAAGAGTGCATTTAAATATAAATCTTTATTGTTGTTCATTTTATCAAATAGTCTTGGAGTATCATGGCTATCCAATAAGTTCAACATCATATGATTAGTGGTTTCTTTATATCTTGTTAACAACCAATTCAATCTTTCTACAAAGGTCTTATTATCCATTGTTTTATTAATAAAATAGTTATAACAAATCGTATAAAAACCATAATTCATGCTCCCATCAATTTGTTTTGCTTTTAAATACTCATTAGCGTTGTCCCAGTGTTCACCAATTAAAAGAATATTAGGATCATCTTCAAGCAAAGCTTTTTTAAATACATTCCAAAAATCATGGCTGACCTCATTAGCAACATCTAGTCTAAAACCATCAATGTGATACTTTTGAATGTAGTATTTTCCTACTTCAATAAAGTAATTTTGAGCAATTTTACTAGAAGTATTAATTTTTGGCATATAAGCATTGGATGCAAAAGTATAATAATTTAAACCATCGCTTAATTTATCGTCTTTAAAACAATAAAAATCATAATATTTTGATTGCTTACCATTTTTTAATATATCTAAAAAGAATGGATGATTGCCTGCGGTATGATTAAAGACTAAATCTAGGACGATTTTTAACCCTTTTTTATGAGCCTCATCAATCAAAAACTTCAAATCTTCATTGCTGCCAAACATTGGGTCAACCAAATAATAGTCTTCTACATTATATTTATGATTAGATCTACTTTTATTAATAGGTGTGAGATATATCGTGTCCACTCCAAGGTTTTTAATGTAGTGAAGTTTTGAAGCGATACCAAGTAAATCACCACCGATAAAGACACCTGTTTTAAAATTTGGATCATTTCTTTTTAAATCTTTAGTATCCCAATTCGCATTAATATAACTTTGTTCTTTAAAATCATTTCCTTTGCAAAATCTTTCAACAAAAACTTGATAAAACACATCACCTTTAAATTTTTGATTAACTTTTACAATATCTGTGTCGTTAATAAATGGGAAGCGATACGCCATTAAACCAGACATCTCAAAATTAAAGGTATCGCTCAATTCATATTCACTATAAAAATATTCTTTATCATCTAAATCTATAATTTTAAATATATAAGCAAAAGATGGGATATCAAATTCGATAGTAGTATCGTAGTAATCAAATAATTCATCGCTTCTTGTGATTTTCATGTCCTTTATGAATCTATCTTTTTGAAAACGATGGCACACATTGTAAATCAATTGAACTTTTTTTACATCATTTTTCTTAGTTCTAAATCTTACAAAGATTTTGTTATTATCCACAGCAAAACAATATTGTGAATCTGGGATATGTAATAAAGCACATTTATCCATAATAATCTCCTTTACATTACTTATGTATTTTTGATAAGTAATCAATTGTGAGTTCTTTTGTTTTAAACATGCTCATATAAATAAAATATAAACCACAATTGGCTAGCAATAATACTGAGCATGGCAATATTAAAAAGGCAGCAAAATACATTTGCGCACTGACATCAATAAACATCCAAATTAAAGAGGGGATGAATAAAGCGACTCCAACTACGCTTGCGGATATGCTAACAGTTAGACCCACTTTATTAAAATCACCATTGTGTTCAAAAACGATGTCTTGTAGCATTAATGGTTTTTTAAAACCAATAGATATCAAAACAATTTCGATTAAACAAAACGATGTTAGAACAATTAAAGACAACCTATGCAAAAAAAGATTAATTTCATAAGCCTTAGTAAAAGAAAACACCAAAAAAAGACACGCTAAAATTAAAGATAAAGTGATAAATAATAAACTAATACACCTAAAAACAATAGTCTTTTTTTCCATACTTTTATATTATAAAACGTAAAAATAATCTTTGACAACGAAAAAACCCATGCCATAAAAAGTTTGAATAAGTGTTGTTTTTTTATGATTTTGTTATGCCAGTAGGTGTGTGTTTCGAGCACACAAAGGATTTTTTTACTAGTATACTTATAAGATAAGTGCTAGAATTAACTCGTAAAAATCGATATGGGGATTGATATTGCGATCAACTTTGTATCTAAACTGATTATTACTTTTTAATGAACAAGTTTGATATTAATCCTTAAATAAATGGTGTAGATTTTTACATCTATTTTTTGATAATAATAGCAATATTATTATATAAATTCGTTTTTCAAGGAGGTTTATATGAAAAAGAATTTAAAATTATTTACAGGGGTTGGCGTTGCAACATTGTTGGTTGGCGTTTTAGCAGCTTGTGGTCCAACAGATGGTAGTTCTACTCCTGCAACAGGTGATGGTTATTCTGGCACCATGACTATTTCAGGTCCAGCAAACCAACAAGAATGGTTACAAGGCGTTTTAGCAGACTACAACAAAGAGCGTGTTGCAAATGGCGAAAAAGAAATTAAATTTGAATTTGTTGCACATGGTGAAGACAAAGTTGACTCTGAAATCGCAGACTGGAAAACAGGACCAGACGTCTATGCTTATGCATCAGACAAAATCATGCCATTGTATCAAAAGAATGCATTGGCAACTGTCGCAGGTGAATACAAAGATTTCATCAAAGACACAATGACAGAAGGCGCAGTCGACGCTGCTACATTTGCTGGCAAAATGGTTTCTTATCCATATGCTGGTGATAATGGTTGCTTCTTATACTACAACAAATCTTTAGTCACATTAGAAGACACTGCAACAATTGAAGGTCTTTTAGCAAAAGCTGGCGAAAAAGGATTAAAAGTCGCTTATCCATTAAAAACAGCTTTCTATTCTGCTGGTGCATTATTCTCATTTGGTGCTAGATACAATTTAAGTGTCGATGATGCTGGTGTTGTTACATCTGTCGAAGCAGACTTTGATACAGACAAAGGCGTCAAAGCAGGTAATGCAATCTATCAAATTATGACAAATCCAAACTGGCAAGATACACAAGCAGCTCCTATTGAAGCTAATGGCTTAGTTGCATGTGTTGGTGGTTCTTGGAATGCTGCTGCTTATAAAGAAGCAATGGGTGATAATTTTGCTGCTACAAAATTACCAACAGTTACAGTTGATGGTGAAACAGTTAACTTATCCTCTTTCTTAGGTTATAAAAACTATGGTGTCAACCCACAAGTCAGTGCTGGTGACAACGCTAGATTAAAAGCTGCTCATAACGTCGCAAGATATTTATGTTCCGAAGAAGTTCAAATGAAAAGATTTGAAACTTTCTCAACAGCTCCAACAAATAAAGTTGTAGCCGCAAAAGAAGAAGTTAAGAGCGATATCGCAGTTGCAGCTATTAGCGCTCAAGCTGAATTTGCAGTTCCACAAACAGCTGTTCCAGGTAAAATTTGGTCCGCTCCTGTTACTTTCACTGAAGGTATCGAAAAAGGCGAAATTACTCCTGATAACATGGCTGCTGCATTAAAAACACTAAACGAAGCAGTTGAAGCTTCTAAATAGTAATTTTTAGTTTTATATCTTCTAGGGATTTTTCCCTAGAAGATTTTTATAGAGGTGAGCGTATGACAACTGTTGAATATTTATCATTAAGCAAGCCTAAAAGAATGCTTGTAAAAATAGGTTCTTTTTTCAAAAATATCCCAGTTGCTATTTATAAATTTTTTTGCAAATTGCCTATATTCGGCAAAGATCTTTTGAAAAAAGCATTTATCCCATTTAAAGATTTATATAACGCACTTATTTATGGGGATTGGAAAGTGCGTCTTTCGTTTATATTGTGTGGTTTTGGTCAAATTACTAGACATCAAGTAATAAAAGGTATAGCTGTCTTAGCATACGAAATAGCATTTATTACTTATATGGTTTTAACTGGCGGCCAAGTTTTATTTTCGTTAGGAAATCTTGGTATGCTCGGGATGATTGAAAGTATTGATCCAGAACTAGGCATTCCTGTTTATCAATACCATGATAATTCAATGCTAACTTTGATTTACGCAATGGTTACCATATTTTTATGCTTATTCATGTTGGTTTTATGGTTATCTTCTATTAGAGCCGCTAAAAAATTATATGACATGGAGAAAGTTGGAAAATATTCATCCGTTGAAGATTTTAAAAGAGAATTAACTGGCAATTCTTATCATGTTTTATTGCTAAGTGTTCCAATGTTTGGAGTTTTAATTTTCACTATCATTCCAATTATCATCATGATTTTAATTGGTTTCACAAACTATAACTCCAACCACGAAACTCCTGCATATTTATTTGAATGGGTTGGTTTCTTTAACTATTCAAATATCTTTACTGGAGGAGGAAGTAGTAATAACATCTTCCTGACTACATTTTTAAAAGTTTTACTTTGGACATTAGTTTGGGCATTTTTTGCTACATTCTCTAACTATTTCTTAGGCATGATTGTTGCTTTAATAATCAACCAAAAGAACATTAAATTTAAAAAATTATGGAGAACAATTTTAATTACCACTATTGCTGTCCCTTCATTTGTTTCCTTATTATTAATGTCACGTCTTTTAAATAAAGATTTAGGTTTTGTTAACAACTTTTTGATACAAATCGGTTTGATTGAAAAAGGAATTAAATGGTTAGAATCCCCAATTCTTACAAAAGTTGTTATTATCGTAATTAATACCTGGATTGGTATTCCATATACCATGCTAATTTGTACTGGTATTTTGATGAATATTCCTGAAGATTTATATGAATCAGCAAAAATTGATGGAGCCTCTCCTTCAAAAATGTACATGAAAATTACTCTTCCATACATGTTATTTGTCACTGGTCCATATTTAATTTCTCAATTTGTTGGCAATATTAATAACTTCAATGTCATTTACTTATTATCTCAAGGTGGACCTATGTTCACATTCAATGGCGCTTCTGCCCCACCAAACTTACAAGGTGTTGGTGAAACTGACTTATTAATTACATGGATTTATAAATTGACAATGACTAACGCTTATAAAGATTATGGTCTAGCTTCAGTCTTAGGTGTTTTAATCTTCTGCGTTGTCGCATTTATTTCATTAGTATTCTATTCAAAATCCAATGCGGTTAAAAATGAGGAGGACTTTAAATAATGGCTAATAACGTTTTAGATAGCGGTCGCAAGTATCGTTCCCAAAAGGCCGCAAAAACAACTAAACAGGTTTTAACTTATATCTTTTTAGTTATAATCTCCTTTATTTGGTTGCTTCCATTTGCTTATTTTATATCTCAATCTTTTGCTGATATTTTCTATCCTGGGGATTTCTTCCCAAGACCTGGCAATTTCACATTCCAAAACTACATTGATTTATTTACAGATTCTACCTATCCATATTGGAAATGGTTTTTGAATACATTGATCATCGCTTCATGTACTGCGATTTTACAAACAATTTTAGTTCTTTTAACATCTTATGCTTTATCACGTTTAAGATTTAAAGGACGTACTGCAATCATGAAAATGATTTTAATCTTAGGTATGTTCCCTGGATTCTTAGGAATGATTATTGTCTATTTCTTACTAGGCATGGTTGGATTAAACACATCCATATATTCCTTAATTCTTATATACATTGGTGGTTCTGCAATGGGTTATTACATCGCTAAAGGTTTCTTTGATACAATTTCAAAATCTTTAGATGAAGCTGTCTTAATCGATGGTGGAACAAATAATACCGTATTTTGGAAAATTATCATGCCGTTAAGCAAACCAATCATTGTCTACACCATTTTAATTTCCTTCACAGGACCATGGGGAGACTATATGATGGCTGCTTATTTAGCACAAGGTAATCAAAACATGTTTAACGTTGCTGTTGGTTTACAGCAAATGCTAGCAAGAGAAGCATCTACATACTTTACTACTTTCTGTGCAGGCGGCGTATTTGTTTCTATTCCTATTATGACTTTGTTCTTCATTCTACAACGTTACTATGTTGAAGGTATTGCGGGCGGCGCAGTTAAGGGTTAAAAAAATGAAACAAACTATTCCAGCTTTGTTTATTACTGGTCTATTAATCACTTCTAGTTTAACTGGATGTAAAAATACTGATAATTCATCGACTAGCACCACGCTTCCTACTGTTAACCAAGGAGAAAGAATTGACGAGGATCTAACAGTCCCTGAAATCATCAATGATAATTATAGAAATTTTTATGAAATTTATGTTGGCTCATATTACGACACAAATAATGATGGTGTGGGTGATATTAAAGGCGTCATAGAAAAATTAGATTATATATCTGATTTAGGCTATACAGGTATATGGTTAATGCCAATATTTAAATCAAATTCATATCACAAATACGATGCAGATTCTTATTATGAAATAGACCCAAAATATGGCACTTTAGATGATACAATTGAATTAATTAATAAGTGTCATGAAAAAAACATTAAAATTATATTTGATTTGATGATTAATCACTCATCAAGAAACCATCCTTGGTTTGTTGAATCAGCTTCTGCATATGCAAAAAGTTTGACAGATCAAACTATGAGCGAACAAGAAAAAGATGCAATGAATTGGTATAACTTTGATACCGAAATGCATCCAGGATGGTCTAGCGTTGGCAATTATGGTAGCAAATCATTCTATGTTGAATCTAATTTCTCGAATGATATGCCTGAATTCAATTTAGCAAACGACTCTATTAAAAACAAATTTAACGAAGTAGCTAAATATTGGATGGATTTAGGAGTAGATGGATTTAGATTAGATGCAGTTTTGTATTACTTCTATAATAGCCAAAAAGACACTATCGAATACTTAAGTGAATTCGTCAATTATTGTAAAAGCGTAAATGAAGATGTCTATATAGTTGGTGAAGCATGGGTAAACGATCAAAAAACCATCGGTGAATATTACACCAGTGGCATAACATCATTATTCAATTTCCCAGCATCTGGAACAAGCGGTTATATCGGTCGTTCCTTAGATATGGATGGTCTTTTATCAAGTTTATATTTAGATGGAATGAAAGACTCCATTAAATACGCTGGTGAAACCGGTATACCTGCACCATTTCTTGATAATCACGACATGTCAAGAATTGCTAAAAGCGATAGCAATTACACAAAAATGATTTATGGCTTATTAGCAATGATGAATGGAACAACCTTCACTTATTATGGTGATGAAATTGGGATGAATGGCTATGTCAAACCAGACCAAAATGTTAGAACATTCATGTATTGGGATGATGGCGAATTCGAAGGAAAATGCAAAAATCCTATCGGTACTGCAAAATGTGAATACGTTCATGATTCTGCAAAAAAACAAATTGAAGATTCTAATAGCATTTATGCTTACTATAAAAAAGCAAATTTATTGAGAAATCAAAATAAAGAAATTGCTAGAGGAAAATTATTGGAAACATCTAATGTTAATAAATCATTAGTGACATTAGATAAAGAATTTGATGGTAGCACCATTCAAATACTCATCAACTTATCTGCTAATGAATATAAACAAATAACAACAGATAAAAAAGTTGTAGGACAATTAGTTGCAGATAACGAAACCAATTACATTGGTAAAATAAACAATGATACAATATCGCTTCCACCTTATGGAATTGCGATTTTAAGATAATTTGTCAAAGGAGAACATAATTATGGCAACTCTAAAATTAGAACACATCTACAAGGTTTATCCAAATGGAACAAAAGCCGTCAACGACTTTACAATGGACATTGAAGATAAAGAATTTATCGTTTTCGTTGGTCCATCTGGATGTGGTAAATCCACCACTTTAAGAATGATTGCAGGTTTAGAAGAAATCAGTTCTGGTGAATTATATATTGGTAATCAAATCGTCAACGATATGGAGCCAAAAGATAGAGATATCGCAATGGTCTTCCAAAACTATGCTTTATATCCACATATGACCGTTTATGATAATATGGCATTTGGTTTGCAACTAAGACATGTTCCAAGAGCGGAAATTCATGAAAAAGTCATGTGGGCTGCAAAAGTATTAGGTTTAACTGAATATTTAGATAGAAAGCCAAAAGCAATGTCTGGTGGTCAAAGACAAAGAGTTTCTTTAGGTAGAGCAATTTTAAGAAATCCAAAAGTCATGTTGCTTGACGAACCTTTATCTAACTTAGATGCTAAATTAAGATCTCAAATGAGAAGTGAAATTTCTAAGTTGCACCAAAATTTAAAAACCACTTTCATTTATGTTACTCACGACCAAGTCGAAGCTATGACATTAGGTACCCGTGTTGTCGTGATGAAATTAGGACGTGTCCAACAAATTGATGCACCTAAAAACTTATATGACTATCCAGTTAATAAATTCGTCGCAGGATTTATTGGCACTCCACAAATGAACTTCTTTGACACAACATTAACAAGAGAAAAAGATGTTGTTCATATCAACTTTAAAGATGTCGACGCTAAATTAGATATTAAATTTGAAAACTTATTAAAAGTCCAAAAACAATATTTTGATGGCGAACGCCCTGTTGTTTTAGGTATTAGATGTGAAAATATATCTTTAGCAAATAAAAAAGATAAAAATACACTTAAGATGAAAATCAATCACTTTGAAGAATTAGGTAATGAGGCCCTAGTTTATGGTGATTTAGATTTAAAAGATGAATTAGTTATCGATTCTCCAACTAAAGTTATTGTCAAGGTCCAAAATACAGACGGTTTAAAAATCGGAGATATAGTAGATATCAAATTTGATATTCATAAAGCGCATTTCTTTGATGCAAAAACAGAAATGACAATTTCACCACGTTTGCCAGAAGTAAACGTCTTTGATGCAAAAGTTAAAGGTGATACATTGCATTTCTTAGGCAATGATCTTCCAATGCCAAGCGCAATTTCTTTAGACAACTTTGATGGTTCTTTAGTTATGCCAGTCAACGCAATTCACATTGCAAAAGATGGCTTAGCAGTCAAAGTTGAAAAAATTGAAACTATCAATAAACAAAACTTAGCATATTTAAGATGTGGCGAACATTTATTCTTTGCTTTAGTTGATAATAAAGTTAATGAAAATGACGAATTATTTGTCACATTTGATTATGAAAAAGCATCCTTTTATAAAGATGAGGAATTAGTTTTAGCACCATTAGTGGAAAAAGATCAATTAAAAGCTACATTCACTAACTATCAAACAATTCTTGCTGCAGAAGGCAAAAACGAAGCTTATGAAGCTGAGGCTGCACAAAGAGTTGAAGAAGCTATTCAACCAATCTTAGAAAAGATGGAAGCTTTGAAATTAGATCATGAAAAAGTTTTAGCAGATATCAATTCTAGAAACATCGAACAAGAAGCAGAAGAAAAACTTAGAACTTCTGAACAAATAGCTCAAGAAAAACAAATTGAACTAATTAATGCAAAACAAGATTACTTGAAAGCTAAAAAAGAAGTTAAACTTCAATATAAAGAAGGTTTAAAAGAAGCTAAAAAAGAAATTAATGAAATATTTGCTAAACGTCTATTAGAAGAAAAACAAGATTACGCAAATTCTATGGCTTTAAACAAAGATAGAAGTTCTAGACGTGCTAGAAAAGCAGATCATGCAACCTTTATGGAAAACTTGCCAAGAGAAAAAGAAGGCGAATTAAAAAATCGCGTTTTAAAACTCGAACAAGAATACGATGCAAATATCAATGGTGTTTCTGCTGAATATCAAAGAAAGAAATACGAAATTAAATCTGAAATA
The DNA here is from genome assembly GCA_019421105.1 of bacterium. Taxonomy (GTDB): domain Bacteria; phylum Bacillota_I; class Bacilli_A; order RFN20; family CAG-826; genus CAJOOD01. The sequence goes on along the minus strand of JAHZFY010000001.1, from coordinate 24,675 downwards.
AAAGAAGCTAAAAAAGAATACAAGAAAGCCTTAAACCCAGTTGCATATGAAAATGCTGCATATGAAAAACAACTAGCGGCATTGAAAAAAGAATTAGCTTTAGAAGAAAAACGTGCTGGTTTATTATTCTTCTTAAAAATCGATGGAAGACCATACATCTTACCAAACATTATTTCTAACAAAATCATTCAAGGCTTAGGTTCTAAAGTCTTTACAAAGACATATCGCATTGAAATACCACATAACGCCTTCGTTTTAGATGAAAATGGAACAATGGAAGGTAAAGTATTAGATAAGATTATTTATTCTAAATACAACAAATATTATCGCGTTGCTACAAATGTCGATGGTGTCGAAAACATCATTTACATCAAAACAAATAATAATTTAGAAGTTGATTCAACAATTCGTTTCACTATCGATTTATTAAAAACTGAAATCTATGAATCTAGTTTAAATATTAGATTATACTAGGAGGCGAAATATGAAAGCAAAATTATGGCCAATGCTTTTAATATCTCCACTATTGCTTGCTTCTTGTTCTAATCAAAATGGAATCGGAGAATATAAAAAGATCGTTGAAAGTATCACCGACCATTTAACCCCAGAAGAAGCAAAAGCCTTCGTGGAAGAAATGCAAGATGTTGCTTATGCTAAATTTTCATATGAATCCGAAATCAATCTTTTTGGAGTAGAAGATGAAAAAGAGGGCAGAAAAATGGATTTAATTGAAGATGCCAAATCTAAAATCCTAAGAGCACCAATGGTATTAGACGAAGAAAAATTTTATATTATAAATGAAAAGGGGAATTTGGATCCTAATTGTCAATACTATCTTTTAAAATCAAGATTAATTCATTCCAACCCTGGTAAAGATATTGATGTTAGCATCGGAACAACCGATGAAAATCACATTGTTTTCTATGTGCATAATTCAAATAATAAAATAACATTTTATCAAGGGGACGAAAATGGCGAAGACGTATCATTTGTTTCAAAATATGATCTAGCTTTTGAATATGACGAAAGTGGCTATTTAATCAAGGAAAGTTTTTATACTTGTAATTATAATGATGTAGCTTCAAGAAAAGTTACCTTAAATACTACATACACATATGCTAATTAAAAAACATTCATTATTTGCGGTTTCTAGTGCGGCTTTGATATTTTGTTTATGCTCATGCATCGATTATCAAATTAGACAAGAATTAGTTGATTTTACTGATCAATTTGATATTTCAAAATGCGTAAAAGAATACCCACAGGCTCATCTAAATTTTGAAACACTTGTTTATAAAGGTGATGAAGAATTTGCTAGTTATACAATCGAGTATAATTTTTCAATAAAAGATGATAATAACTACTTTTCTCATAAAATAACCCATTTTTATGGTAATTATATTGAAAATGGCGTAATTAAAGAGGAAAGTAAAATTAGCAAAATTAAAGACACTACTAAATATAATCAAACTATCATCAAAACTTTTGAAGATAAGTCAACTAAAACCACTGTTGATGAATTAGAGTCTTTTAGAGCATATCAAACTATCGCTCAATTTTATGGAGTTAATGATAATGGAATTTGGTCTAATGGATTATATTATGGCGATGCCTTGAAAAAAACATTGTTCAATCATCAAAATTTCATGACAATCAATCAAGAAACAAATACATTAACTCTTGATATTGAAGAAAATTATATTCCAGAAAGCGATACTGCTGTTCAATATGATTTAACAGTAAATCAATATGGAATGTTATTAAATTATTCTTCTTTTATGAGAAACAATTTAAAAGAAAATTTAGACCAGCCTCAAACTAAAACTACAACTAAAATTGTTGTTAATTATGAATAGGTTTTCGCCTATTCATTTTATTATTTCATGATAGGAGGAAAAACACATGAAATTAAAACTCTTACTTCCAGTATTAGTATCATTAGTTTTGATTGGATGTAAACCTATGGAACAAGTCACAACCACTACAACTGAACCAAGTGATTCAAGTGATACGTCAATTACACTTGTTGATCCACCTAGTTTTGAAGGTGATGGTATCTGTATCCATTACAATCGTAAAGATAAAAAATATGACGATTGGGCTTTATGGTTATGGGAAGATGGCTTTGAAGGCAGTGAATACACCTTTAATGGTATGGATGAATTTGGCGCGATGGCGTGTTATCCATTGAGCGCTTGGAGTGAAAATGTCACTACAAATAATTTAGGGTTCATCGTTAAAACTTTAGGCAGTTGGAATGGTAAAGATGTCGATTCTGACCGCTTTATTGAATTTGAAGACTTGACTAAAGATGATGAAGGTATTTATCATGTCTATTTATTAAGTGGTGACGCTAACGTATATTTAAATGAAAATTTAATCATCTTAGAAAAAATCAAACGTTCTCAATTTTATAAAACCGATAAATTCATCATTCAAGCTAACGCTAATATGACAAATATAAAAGTTTTGGAAGATGAAAACGTAATTTTTGAACAAGATATAACACCAAATAAATCATTTGAAGGCACTATTGAACATAATGCTCAATTTGAAAAATTTTATCAAGCTGAAGTAACTTTTGAAAGCGGGAAAAAAATTATCACACCTATTTCTACAAATATCTTATTTAAAACCGAAGAATTCGCTAAACAATATAACTATGATGGTGAATTAGGTGCAATTGTTAATAAATCGACTAATACTACTACTTTTAAAGTATGGTCTCCTTTATCAAGCAAAATTGTTTTAAATGTTTATGAAAGTGGGACACCACTATCGTTAAAAGAGCATGATAAAACTGCTACAGATACCCCAATTATTTCTAGTGAAATGATTAAAAAGGATAAGGGTGTATTTGAAATCACAATCGATCAAAATTTATCAGGCAAATATTACACATATAGCGTCACTAATAACCAATTTAAAGATGAAGAGATTGTTGATCCATATGCAAAAAGTGCTGGTGTTAATGGCTTAAGAGGAATGATCGTAGATTTTGAACAAACCAATCCGGAAGGTTGGGAAAATATAACTCCACACCAAATAGATCCATTGTCATTAACGGTTTATGAAACCCATGTTGCAGATATCACTTCTTCTAAAACATGGTCTAAGAATCCAGATGATTTACAATATGCTAAATTGTTTAAAGGCGCATATTTATCTAACACTACTTATGAAGAAAACGGAGTCACAGTCAAAACCGGTTTTGATCACATTAAAGAATTAGGCGTTAACGCTGTTCAATTAATTCCTATTTTTGATCAAGCTAATGATGAAATAAACATGACATTTAACTGGGGTTATAATCCTCATAATTATAATGTCTTAGAAGGTGGATACTCTACTAATCCATACGATGGTTATGTAAGAATTAAAGAATTTAAAGAATTAGTCCAGGCTTATAATGAAGCAGGAATCATTATCATCATGGATGTCGTTTATAACCATACAGCGGATTTAAGAGGTTCTAATTTCAATGTTTTAATGCCAGGATATTATTATCGCTATACTGTCGATGATAAAGCTAGCAATGGTTCAGGATGCGGAAATGAAACTGCTTCTGATATGTACATGTTTAGAAAGTTCATGATCGATTCCACAGAATTCTGGACTAAAGAATACAAACTAGGTGGATTTAGATTCGACTTGATGGGATTGCATGATATCGAAACCATGAACGAAATCAGCGCTAATTTAAAAACAATTAATCCATCCATTGCTATTTATGGAGAACCTTGGACTGGTGGAACTTCTGCTCTTCCATCTTCAGAAGCTTCAACTCAAGCCAATGCCTACAAATATGTTGGATATGGCCAATTTAACGACCAAATGAGAGACGCCTTAATCAAAGGTGGATTATCTAACAAAGCTGATTTAGGTTGGATTACAAATAACAAATCTACAATATCAGCAACTGATGTCTTAAATATTGAAAATGGTATTAAAGGTATCACAGGTAACTTCTCCCCTGCTACTGATGATCCAAATAAAACTGTAAATTATGTCACGTGTCATGACAATTACACTTTATACGATAGAATCGAAGCCGCAGGAATAACTGATGAAGACGCAAAACAAAAAATGGCAATGTTAGCCAACAGTGTTGTCTTTACATCTCAAGGCACAACATTCATGCTTGCTGGTGAAGAATTTTTAAGAACTAAAAATGGAGATAGCAACTCCTATGCTTCATCATATGAAGTTAATGAATTAGATTATTCTTTAAAAGTCAAACACATTGATATGTTTAATAATTATCAAAAATTATTATCTTTTAAACAAGACATGGAATTCATGCATCAAAATAAAACCACTAATAAAAATATCGATGTACAAATGAATGAAAGCAAGAACCAAATCGTCATTAATTTCACTACTGCAAATAAAGCATACACAATCATCCATACAAATGGTTTAGATGGAGTTAGCAAAACATATGACTTACAAGGCTATGAATTATATTTAAATACTTTAAATGATGGTCTAACCTTAACAAGTGCTACTTCTTTAAATCCATATCAAACCATCATCGCTTATAAAAATCTTTAATTGAAAAAAATGCAACGTATTTTATAAACATGCTATAGGCTTTATGCTATTATTTTGTTATGGAATTTAATTTAAATAAAAAAGATGAAGCAAAACTAATAAAACTATTTGATACGCAAGATGAAAATATCGCTATTGCAGATGTTTTATTATATGCCATGAAACATGATATAAAATTTTTAGACGGCATAAAAGATGAAAATATATTTTCTCAGTTTTTAATTAATCTAGATCCTAATGATGAATATGAACAATTAATTAAAAGATATTTTCCTAATGGCTTTAAAAAATTAGATATTGATCATTATTTAAAAGATGAATATTTTACTAATATAAAGCTTAAGAACTCTTATTCAAGCGAATATAAATTAAAATATGAATCATATAAGTCTAAAGAATTGTTTATTTATGACGACATTGATATCTTAGAAGACGAATATTTTAAAGAAATATCTAAAATAGGATATTTTGAAAAGCCATACAGATACATAACATTAAAAAAGAACAATGTTGGCTGGATGTCAATAATCCCTAGTGAAATCGATACGATGATTGATGATATCAAAAATGCTAAAGGTAATATAATCGTGTTCGGTTTAGGTCTTGGATATTATCAATATATGTGTTCATTAAAAGATGAAGTAACTTCTATAACTGTAATTGAATATGACAAAACGATTATTGATTTTTTTAAAAAAGAGATTTTACCTCAATTTAAATATAAAGATAAAATCAAAATCATCTACGATAATGCATATAACCATTTAAGCAATTTAAATTTATATGATTATGTCTATATTGATTTATGGCACAATCCACAAGATGGTTTAAAATTTTATTTAGATTTTAAAAAGGAAGAAATCAAAGAAAAAAATAAAGGTATTCCATTTAAATATTGGCTAGAAAAAGGCATTTTAGCGTTGTTTAGACGTTGTTTTGTTGATGTTTTGATATATAACTATACCCGACAAAAAATTGATTTTAAAATAAATTCTATTAATGATGAACTAATATACAAAATCGATAAACTTTATAAAAACACTACTTTTAATACATACGAAGAAATCAAACAATTATTAAAAGACGAAAACCTTAAAAAATTAGCCACTACCATTTAAATATTGGTCCTAGCATCAAATCTTCATCTAGAACCTCTTGTTGATATACATATACTTGAGCCGGTATTGTTTTGCCGTTATCTAAAATGATTGTTTCCTCAATTCTTTGATAAAGGTTTTGATCAACACATTCTATCTTATCTAATTGCTCAAATAAATTGTTATCAACTTTATACACTTCACCAATTATTTTTCCATTGCCTTTTTTAATGCCGGGATATGAATTTAATATTTTATACATGACATATCCATTTAAAATACCATTAGAAATAAATTCTTGGTCTTTTAAAGCGTTTGACCAAGATGCGGTTTGATCTTTTTTAAGTGTCCCGTAAACAAATATATACTTCATAATTATATATTAACAAAAAGTGCCGCTATTGGATTAACAAAATTGTTATAGTAATATGTTTATATCTATTGGAGGTTTGAATATGAGAAAAAGAGTGTTTATTATTTATCCAACAATTATGTTGTTGATGGGGTGCAATCCATCAACCACTTCTTCTACTAGTCAGTCGTCACAAATTGATACAAAACAAAGTATTATAGAAAAACTAAAAAGTGATTTATCTTTAGATATTCAATTAACTAAAAGCAAATATAATATAAATACTCATGAACAAACTGACATAGAAATAAGCAATATGAAAACTTATATTTCTAGTAATGAATATTGGAATTATGAAACCAAAAACGATGTGGTGTTAAATGAATCTCATTATTTTAAAAATAAAGATGGCAAAGTCATTGAAAAGAAAATATCTATCGACAATAAATCAATCGTCGAAGAAGAAGTTTTGCTATATGGCCAAACAATTGATTATGATTTAACTTATGCCAATCCATTCAATTCATTAACTGTTGATAATTTAACAAAAACAAATAATGATGATTATGAAATAAATCTTTCAGAACAAGATAAAAAATATGCTCATGGAGTTATAACTTTATATCAAGGTACTATAGACTCTATATTTGTTAATGTAGATCAAAATCAACTAACTTTAAACTATCAAGCATTTTTTGATGAATTTTCAGAAGACATTAAAATTTCTTTTGAAATTAAAGCTACTTTAAAAAGTAAAGACGATTTAAACGTAAAGCAAATTAAAACAAAACAGCACATTCCTGAACACGATTTGCTACAAGAAAAAATAAATTTATTAAAAAAACAAAGCTATGCTTTTACTTATGTACAAAGTGATCCAGAAGGCTTAATTTCTGATAAGAAGTATGATGTTATTGTAAACGAGAATTTAATATATATTAAATCTTTAAAAGATGACATTATAAAAGAATTTGGAATGATTGATTTTAATGATGGCTATTATACTTTTGATGTTATTAAACAAGATGATAAAATCATATTCCAGGCCAATGCACCACTAAATAAAGGGTATAAAGTCAAAGATGTTTTAGTGAATTTTAAAATGTCTTCGGAATTATTTGATTATAACAATGGTGTTTACACCTTAGAAACAGGATTAGGGTTATATGATTATTTAGAATATTTTTTACCTAATCAATGCATTGTAAGCAACGCTGATAGTGTAGATGAAAATTCTTTTAAGATGACATTAAATGATAATAAAATGCAAATTGACTATACATATTCCTTTAATTTATGGCAAGAACATATCGAAATAACTCAATTTGAAAACGCAACTATCCCTTATGAGAATTTTGAAATAGTAGAATACGATAAACCGACATCGTGGAAAGATATGCCAGACTTTTATAATGATTTCGTCATTATGATGGGGTCCGAAGAATTGGTTAACGAAGTACCATTTGTTTATCCTACAAATGGTTGGGATAACGCTATTTGTATGCCTGAACTTAATCTAGCAACATTAACAAGTAAATGCGAAGATGAAAATGCAGCAAAAGATGTTGCGTTTGATTATATGATGACGCTTGTTAGTAATGGATATATGATGGGAGATGAATTGGACACATACGAGAAAACAATAAACGATAAAACAATTTCTATAACCGCTTATGCATCAAATAAAAACTTTATAATAAATATTACATTAAAATAACTCGGTTTTGCCGAGTTATTTTTATGCTTCCACAATATTTTCTGGATTTATAAATAATGGGTCAATGCAAATATCATTTACATTGTGTCCTTTCAAGACCCATTTTGGATAAGTTAAATTATAATTAAAAAAGTCTTGAATCCTTTCTTCACCTTCTTTAAAAAAGTTACTTAAACTGCCTTGTAATGGATCTAGTTCTAAAGATAAGCATTTAGATGTTTTTATAAACATATCATTTTTCTTTTCATAAAACGGAATGTTGCTATTAAAATCAAAACTATTAGCAAAGCGAATGACTTTTTCCCAATTAAATCTTTTATAATCAAAATTAAATGTGCTTCTAGCTTCTAAAAAATCTTTAGACATATTGTGAATTTCTCTTCTACATATGTATTTTTTTGTAACAACACAATAATTGTTAATCAACCAATTATATTTGCATGTTTCATATAAAAGTTTATTAGATACATTCACATCTAAATCTTTTTTCATAATATTTTTTAATTCGTTAGTTTCTATGTAACCGTAAATATCAATCAGACCTTTTATATATGTCGCTATCATTACATAATTAGCATTTTTATCAATATCATGAGGGTTTAAAATTGCTTTGATAACTGGTTTATATTTTTTATTTATTTCAAATCCTTCGTTGTACACAAATATATTTGCGCATATCAAAAAGAAGAAATCTTCATTAGCAACATATTCTTCTTTTAATACAGATTCATTATCATCTATTAAAAGTTCTAGATAACGAAGAGTGTGTAAAGATAATAATGGCAATAAATTTTTTGGGTCATCTAAAAAATATTTTAAGACCGTATTTTTATCTTTTTTTAGATTTCTTGGCTCTATAAATTCAATATGATTTTCATATACTTTATAGAATAATTTTTTTAATTTGTTTTTAAATGATATGCTCATATGTAGCATATTATATAAATAAATGTTTACATTGCAAGAAAAAAGCTAGGATTTTACCTAGCTCGTTTTTTAAATGATTCCTAAAAAGAACAGCACCGCAACTGCAAGCAGTCCTAAAACCAATATCCCGCCAATGAATTTTAATATTCCTTTAAAAATTTTAAAAATTAAAATAATTAATATGATCACAAATAATATTGAAATTACACCACCGATAATTTCATATAAATTAGGCATAGTTATTAAAAACATACCAATCTCCTTTACTTATAAAAATAATCTATTTCAACATCTTCATTTAAGATGCCTTGGCATTCGATAATATCTTTATAATCATGCAAATAAATAGGATTTGTCAATTTAAACATCCTTCCTAATACATTGCAATATGGATGAGTATTATCAAAGTAATCGCCAGATGTTGGGAATATATAATTAAAGCCTAGATTAGAGGCATTCAAAGATGCACAAGAAAAATATCTAATACCATAAAATATTTTGCCTAATGAGTGTTTTTTAATCCATTGCATCAATAGTTGAGGCAATATATATTCTGCTGCGAAAGGATCTTTTTTATTCGCTCTAGAAAAACTGCTCGCGGCAATTAAAGGATACCAAAGTATATACTGCCTATGAACATCATTGCTAGTTAATAATTGTTTATTAATTTTTCTATTAATAGGTCTATTCTCATAAAAATCTTGTGGTTTTACTCCTAGCTCTAATATTTTGATTTGTTTGCCATCTAAAGGAAGAATTTCATATCGGCTAGCTAAATAATGACTTAGTTCTAATTTACCTCCCAATTCTTCATAACAAAGCTCTAAATCTGTAGATAAATATAAACTAGGAAAACCAGCAATAGAATATCTAGATGTTGGGATTTTATGCCTTAAAGTATATGGGGTATGAAAAACCCTGGTACGTCTATAGTTTTTTATATCTTTAACATTGACCATTCTATATAGTTTCAACGAGGATTTTGTTTCCTCAAAAGGCATGGTCCAATCCTTATCTTGATATATGTTTAAAGGGTCGCTCATCAATGCTTGCATCAATGGGTCCATCTCCATATAAGAAATATAAGGGAATCCTTTAAAATACATCGAAATAACTTTTTTAATATCTAAGCATATAACTTCGACTTTTTTAATTAATCCAGTATCTTCAATATTGTCTTTTAAAGTTTGAATGTATGTTTTGAATAGTTCGTTTAAGGTCGTTTCAAAATCCACCCCATCCCATCTTAAAGGCAAATGGAATTTCTTGTTGGAAAACACATTATATATCCCTTTATAATTCATTAATTTAACTCCGATTTTTGTGATCTATTAAATAAAGATATCACGCTTTCTTTAACATCTTTATTTTCAAAAATGACTTGGTAGACAGCTTCAATGATTGGCAATTCAACATTGTATTTATTTTTTAAAGCTATTGCTCCTTGTAAAGCATTTATACCTTCAACAACCATTCCAACTTCTTTTTTAGCATCTTCTACACTATAACCTTTACCGATTAAATATCCAGCTTTGTTATTTCTTGAATGTTTTGAAGTAGCGGTAACAACGATATCACCAATACCAGTCAAGCCTGCAAATGTCTTAACTTCGCTTCCCATTGCTAAACCTAACTTTGTAATCTCGTAAAGACCTCTTGTGATAATAGCGGCTTTAGCGTTATCACCATATCCTACACCATCAGAAATACCGCCTGCTAAAGCAATGATATTTTTTAATGCTCCACATAATTCTACACCATGTATATCTGTATTAGTGTATACTCTAAAAAATCCATTAGAAAACACTTCTTGAATTGACTGAGCTATTTTTAAATTCTCGCATGCAGCAACAATTAAAGTTGGAAGACCAATAGCTACTTCTTCAGCATGAGTAGGACCACTTAAAGCAACAACATTAACATCACCTAAAACATCTAAAATAATATCAGAAGTAAAATAAAGAGTATCCTTTTCAATACCTTTAGCAACAGTAACAAAAATTTGGTTCTTATTGATTAAATCTTTGATTAGCACCGCAGTGTCTCTAATAAAAATAGAAGGTGTAGCAAAAATGATGATGTCAGCATCTACAACACAATTTAAATCGTTTGTAAAAAATATTGACTCATCGATTGCAACGCCCTTTAAGTTTTTATGAGTTTTAGTTTTATTTATTTCGTCGATTTCTTCTTTAAATTTTGACCACACTGTCACTTGGTGTTTGTTATTAACTAATAAATTAGCTAAAGCAACACCCCAAGTGCCAGATCCTAATATAGTAATTTTATTCATAAATTAATTATATTAAAAATTGACCGAATTTAAAAGAAGACTAATAAACAAAGGTGACAATGGAACCAGGTTGTAATTTATATGTAATGGAAGACGAATTAATGACGATGTCCACCATTTCCATTTTTCCATTTGTATTGGCTATACAAATAGTCGTGGTGCCATCACCATTTAAAAATGCACACGATTTAATATTTGCGCTAGTGGACATGGTTTCTAAATGTTGAGGATTTTTATTATTTACTTTATGAGCAAACTTGCTAACTTGAGCCATCGCATAAAAAGCGGAAGAATAAGTTATGTTGTCCCCATCTAAAGTAACAACACCATATAAAGCAGCGTCATTGCCCTTTTTTGGTTCACCGTTTGCGTCTAAACATAAATTCCAATACATGCAAGATGAAACACCTAATCCAACAGGGCCGATAGTAACATTTTTTGCAGCCCATTTTAAATTAGCGCCAAAAACTGTGCTTTGTTGATGTTCGGTAATTTCAGTAATGTGCAATTCTTTGTTTGAATATTTATATTGGAAAGTTTTAATAAATCCATAATAAATATCACTCCAATTCCCGTTATAACAATGCATGGCTAGACCAGAAACATATTTACTTAATAATGGGTCGTTAAATAATGGATTAAGATAAGAAAAGATATTTGTATCATTAGAGGCTTTAGGATTATGATCAAAGGCATCAATACGAATGTTATTTAAATCATTTGCGTCTAATAATTCGCATAATTTTTTGCTTACTCTAAAGTATTGTTTTACATCCATATACATGCTTGGATACGCAGCACCTTTTATATTAGGCTCATTGACGATGGTTATATAATCAAAATCTATTCCTTGAGCTGAATATGCTTTGATTGATTTATATAAATATTCTGCGTAAGCTATTTCTTCTTTAGAAGGGTTTGAATATGTTTGATTATTATTTCCAATTAAAGAATCACCGATTAAAGAGTTATTAGTTTTCATCCATGCAGGAGCACTCCAAGGAGAAGCGAAAATTTGAATATCAGGATTAATTTTTAATATCTCTTTTATCATTGGAATCAAAAATCTTTCATCTTTTTCTATAGAAAAATTAGTTAACTCATAATCCTTTCCATTATTAATATCATCAAATGTATAAAAAGGCTCCTCATTTAAAGTAAAATCAGAAGTTCCTAAAGGAATTCTTAATGTTGAAAACGCTGCACCATTTTCAATAGAAAACAAACTTGTTAATATTTCGTCTCTTACTTCTTTTTTAGCATTGGCTAATAAATATGCCGAGGAGTGAGTTAAAGCGCATCCATATCCATACAATTGAGAATTTAGTGATGAATTTAATTTAACATTCACAACAGAATTAGAGTCGTTTTTTACATAATCTTTGAATTCCAAATCTTTTTGCTTGGCTAATAATTTGGTTTTAGAAGTATTTGTTTCATAAACTTGCAATCTACCTTTAGGGCCTTCAGGAGGTGGAACAATCTCACCACCACCTTCATCAATACAAGTATATGTGATATTTATATAGTCGATATTAACTTTATTAGCACTAGCAAATGCAATGTATTTATAATTTGAATAATCACTTAAAGAAACTTCCACATCTTTGCTTAATGTTATTTTATTATCTGTTGGATTTATATCATTTCCAAAAAACATATCTAAAGTTGTAGAAACTGAAAATTTAGCTCTAACTGTTTTCAGTCCAGAAATTGGATCCAAATTATAAATTCTACCTGTGATAGGGTTTAATTTATAGTAAGTTCTTTTATCGTTTGTGGCAGTATCATCAAATCTAAACGTTGTAAATCTAAAATCGTTTAATATATTAGATTTAAACTTAGTTTCAAAATCACTAGTTATACCATCTTTATTGATATTAAAAACATATTCTTGTTCTTTTGCTTTAAATAATAATTGCTCATTTGATTTAAAATAAAGGGTGCCAAGAACTAATACGCTTAAACATCCAACAATAGAAAATAATGTTATTTTTTTCATCTTTTATTTCCTTTCAAAAAGAGTCGACATTCGCGACTCTTTTAAATTAATTTGTGATTATTTTTTTATTTATTGATTAAATATTTTCTTTTTTTAATTGCAATAAATCCAATGCTTGTTACCGCTAATAAACTAATCACAACAATAATGCTAATCATTTCAATGTTAGAAGAATTGTAGTTTATGATATTACTTGCATCGCTTAAGGCTCTGTTCATAAAATTTTCATTAGTTGCTGAGCCATATTTAGTAACGATGTAATCATATTTTGCGACCGCTTTACTAACTAAATCAGTTTCGGTGGTTGTCGCATTTGTAAACGCTAATTGATCTTCAGCAGACAATAATTCAAATTTAGTTTTTAAAGCTGCCCATTCTTCAACACTAGGAGCCTTGCTGCCAGTTGCATCACAATGCAATTCATTTATGAATGCTTTAGCGTATTTTTCTTGTTCTGTTAATGGAGCCGCGCCCACTACCTCGTATGTTGTACCTTCAACTAATTCGATTCGATCAGTATAAATTTTTGTGCCATCAACTTTTGTTTCTTCTTTTCCATAAGGACCTGCTAAATTAACTTTAGTAACATTAGGTGTCCAAGTTTCAGCTTCGCTCATGAAGGCTTTACCAAATTCAGTACCTTTATCAGAAAAATTTAAATAAACTTGTAATTCTTTTCCATTGTTATCAAAAATTGCTTGAACATGGTTCTTTTTAGTTGGATGTTCTCTTAATTCGATAAAAGTAGCATTATCGACAGCAACATAATCATATAATTTTGTAGAATTGTTTAATTCTCTAGCTGAAACAGTGTTGCTGGTTGATAAAGTTTCAACAAATTTTAATGTGCTTCCAACAATATATCTTGAGGTTCCTAATCTATAAGATTGCATGCCATTAATTACCACTTCATCACCGATATGGAAATTATCAATAAGAGTTTTATCTGTGTTTTTGCTAAGATTATCCAATACCAATCCATTTCCGTTTTCATCAGCAAGATAAACATATTCATTGCCAACATTAGTCATGGCGTAAACAACACCTTTAATATTTGCAACTTGATCTTTTCCAACTTGTGTTCTTGCTTCTAAAATTGTATAGACAGGTCCTTCTAATGCATTAGCTTTAACAAAATTTGATGTTTTATTAAGTCCTACGAACGCACCACCAACCAATAATGTTGTAATCAAACCGATACCAAATAATTTTTTGTTTTTCATATTTTTTACTCCTTAATTTATTTGTTAAATTGTTTTTGGAATAGATTATCAACCGCTTTGTTTGAATTAATAAACAAAGAACAAGTGCTATTCAAATGCGAATCATAAACTTTAGTTAATGTTTTGGCAGTTGATACTTCCCATGTGCTTCCTGTAACACAATTTAATGTTTTAGTAAATGTGACTTTATCTGGGTTTTTTGAATTAAAGAAAGGAGCAGTAATTGTTACTCTTGTTGAATCCACAACCCAGGTTTTAGCATCATTTTCTAATTTTGCAGCTTCTGGAAGTTTTGTGTCGTTTTTATCAATCACAAATTTTACTAACTCACCATTTAAGTCAAATTTAGCAAATTTGGTTCCCTTTCCATCTGCAGGTATTTCAAACCCTTTAAATAATAAGTTTTCAACACGAACTCTATCATAGTTTCTTGTATCTTTATTTAATGGTAAATAGCCAACTGTTTGATCGTGAGATTCGATTGATTTTACTTCAATGGTGTTCTTTGCTAAAAATCTACCTGTGCCATCAATATAAGTTAATTTACCGACAGCGGTAATCTTATCACCGATTTTTAATTCGTTATTTACATATTGTTGTAAAAGGATACCTGTTCCGTCTTCATCAGCAATATAAGTTCCTAATTTTGAATAACCATAAACAGTGCCACGAACCTTAACTTGAGTATGGTTTGGTTTTTTTCTAACTTCTTTTATTGTTTCAGTTTTTAAACACACAATAGAGATATAAGCAGTATCTAATTCTTTTTCATTTTCAGCACCTAACATAATAGAACCTGTACCCGCTTGCTTATATGTAAATGTGAACGTTGTGTTATCTTCGCTAATAGTTGCATCTGCAACTGCACTAGCGTAATTTTTTACATATAATTTTGGTGTTTTGCTAAAGCCTTCAAATGACAATGTCACACTGCTAGGTTCATCGCCTTCAAATAAAGTGACTTGTTTATTTGACACTACGATTTCAGGTTTAGCAGTTTCAGCATGTGCTATATTGGTTTTGTTATTTGTGTAGGTATTTATCACACCGCTTGTTCCAACAATTGAAGCAAACAATAAACCAAACACAAACATCTTTTTAATTTTCATAATGCAATCTCCTTTACTTGACTATGTATGTTGTTATGCTTTTTGGTGGCAAGACAACATTTACAACTTTGTCATCAATTTTTATTGCTAAATTGCAGATCCAATTGGTGTTTAATACAATCAATACAATCTCACCATTTGGATTTTTATAAGCGACGTTATAGATATTTTCACTACAGTCGTTTATTGAATAGATTCGTTTAGCCCCGACTTTAATAAATTTTGAAAAGTGAGCTAGATAATAATATGAAGGGTTATATATCAATTCATCTTTTGTCTTATCATACATTATTGGAGATTCACAATAATTATCGACATAAGTTGGCCCACCATTTTCATCTAAAACTAGATTCCAATCAAACCATCCTTCTGTAAAGTTATTTAATCCTTCAATGATGTTAATCGCATACGTTTCTGCATGGCTCCAAGTGGATAAGTCTTGTCCTTGAAGAGTCAATTCAACACATCCTTCAGTAAATAAGATGTGTTTATCATTGAATAATTCATGAACCATTTCAATATTTTTGAATTGTTTATCAACATACCAATGATAACCAATACCCCAAACTAAATCAGAAACTTCTTTATTGTATAGCGTTACATTGCTTCTTCTTACCATTTCGGATTTGTTATGATCCCAAATGATAATTTTGGTATCTAAAGAATTATTTTTTAATTCCTTACTAATCAAAGAAACCATTTCTGCTTCTTGATAAGGATCTAAATATAACGATTCCCAAATTTGTTGAGCTTCTGGTTCGTTTTGGATTGTAATAGCATCGACTTCATGACCATGTTTTTTCATCTCAATAATGTATTTTGCGATGTATTGGGCCCACATTGGCATATACTCTTTGATGATTGTAGCCCCAAAGTTCATTTCATTATTTTCTTTCATGAATGCTGGGGCGCTCCAAGGGGATGCTAATGTGAAGATTTTTTTATCAGCTATCTTTTTGATTTGATTTAAATATTTAAACATTAACTCTTCTTTTTTTAATGAAAAGGTGGTCAAATCTTTACTATTTTCATCTAAATAATCGTAATTACCTTCACCAAAGTCAGTGGAATTAATTGTTAATCTAACAAGATTATAATTTAAACCGTCTTTATCATAATAAGCCTTTAAAACTTCATTGGCTTTATCTTGACCCATCGTCTCTAGGTTTAGTTGGCTTGCTCTAGTTAAAGCGCCTCCAAATCCCATATGAGTTTGAAATTCTTTTTTTGAATTTATATAGATACTTCTAAGATTTAAATTAGGATTTTTAGTAAAGTCGATATCGTTTAATTTTTTAACCCTTTCATGGTTTCTTTTACTTGTTCTGTACTGTTCTATCATATCAGCTCCTTTACATGACATTAACTTTTAATAAGCCACTCCATTCTTTAAAGACATAGGTTCTACCATCTGATCCTTTTAATGATTTATTTGGATTGATAGCGGAGGTCTTATAAATGTCAAAGCAGTTGCCGTTGCTTCTTTCAATTAATATGTCAAACCATGTGTATTTTCTAGAGATATTTTCAACACATACTTCCATTGATACGATACGTCCACCTTGATTTAAGCCGTCATATCTTTCTAATGTATTATCTTTAACAACTAAACGAGTATTTTGATAATCGTCTTGTAAGTACGCTGCCATGTAAACAACATGAACTTTTCCATCAATTAATACTAAATCAACCATTTCAGAAGATTGATCGATGATATCGTCTCTATATGTAACTGAACAAGAATAGAATGTTGTTAAACCATTTTTACCTTCTAAAACAGCGTAATAATATGGTTGTTCACTAGATAAGTTTTTATCGACGTATTCATTAGTGATGATGTAAATATCATCATCTTCACCGTTTTCTTTCACATTGACTTTAACAGCAGTGCTATCAAATGTATCTTGTGAAGATTTATAGACATTTTTACCATTTGGATCACAGAAACTCGACCAAGACATACCAATATTGAATTGGAAATTGAATTGCAATACTTCATTGCCTGTCTCAGCATCTTCCATGACTTTGATAAATGGTGTCATTCTTGGGATAGTGATGCAAAGATTTCCATTAACTTTATCATTTGATGTTAAAACATTTAAATAAACATCGCCTGGACCAGTTTGAACATCCATCATATAAATGTCACCATCTTGAGTATATTCAACCTTATTCTTATATGTCTCAGGTTGTGATTCTAAATAAAATTCAACGCCATCATATTTTTCAGCTAATTCCACATGTAAAGAATAATCATAGTATCCATTTTGATAAATATCGATATGTTCATACTCGACTCTTTTTAATTGTTCAACGTCTCCTCTTGTTAAGACTAAAGTTGTAATAGATTGTGGTCCAATTTGTAATGCAACCATTTTATCACCTAATACGACGTTGACTGTTTCTAAAGTTCTATCGTAGACGTTTGTTAAAACGACTGCGTATGTATCATCTGCATTTTTAAATGCTGCTGATTTAATCAAAAATTCATTGCTAGAATATGCATCAATACGGCGAGGTAATACACCATCAATTTTATGAGCAAATCTACTGACGTGTGACATTGCAAAATACGATGTATTAAAATACCATTCTCCGTCATCATCTAAAGTGACAACACCTCTTAATTTAGCGTTGTTACCTTTTGCTGGAGAGCCATCAGATCTTAATGCCATATTCCAATACATAGCACCATTTACACCGTATCCTTCTGGACCAACAGTGACGTTATTAGCAGCCCATGCTAAATTTTGTGCATAGTCACCACCTTGGCTTTCAGTGATTTCAGTAATCCAGAATTGTTTATCTGGATATAATTGAGTATAAGTTGCCATGAAACCAGAATAAATGTTAGGCCAGTTTCCAT
The DNA here is from genome assembly GCA_019421105.1 of bacterium. Lineage (GTDB taxonomy): Bacteria > Bacillota_I > Bacilli_A > RFN20 > CAG-826 > CAJOOD01. The sequence goes on along the minus strand of JAHZFY010000001.1, from coordinate 6,535 downwards.
CATAGCAGTGTAAAGCAAAACCAGCGACAAATTCATTGATTTGTGGATCATCAATTAAAGGTTGAACAAATGTTTCGAATGCAACATCATATTCAGCAACAGGGTTGTGATCAAACAAAGATAATCTAACGAAATCAATATCGCTATCTTTAGCTAATTTAACAAATTCTTTAGCGACACGATAATATTGTTTTCCTTCCATGTGCATGGATGGGTATTTAACATTCATAATGAAAGGTTCATTTAAAATGGATAAATAATCAATATAAATGCCTTCTTTAGCGTATGTTTCAACCGTTTTAAATAAATACATAGCATAGGCTTTTTCTTCTTTAGAAGGATTTTCATATGTATCATTTTCAACGCCTTCTAAAGAGCCTCCAATTAAGGATTTATTAGTTTTCATCCAAGCTGGAGCACTCCAAGGAGCAGCAAAAATTTGAATATCTGGGTTAATTTCTAAAATAGTTTTTAAAACAGGTATTAAAGCTTGTTTATCTTTTTCGATTGAGAAACTATTAAATTCAAAATCGGTTTCACCTTTTGGGACATCATCAAAAGTGTAATAATCCATGGCGGTCGGAGTATAATCTGATGTTCCAAGAGGAATTCTTACAGATGTAAATCCAGCACCATCTTCGCCATACATTTGATTTAAAATGTCTTTTGCAATAGCTGGTTTATTATTCAAAAGCATCGCAGCTGAATGTGTCAAAGCCGAACCATAACCAGTTAATTCGTTATATTCTTTTTCTAAATCCAATGTAACTTCAATATTTCCATCGTATTCATAATCTTTAAAAATTAAATCTGATTTTCTTTCAATTGTTGAAGATTTGTTTCCGGAAGTTTCATACACTTGAACGTAATTTGAAATTTCTTTTGGAGCTTCTGATGTTGTTGTGGTAGTTGTTGTTTGAGAATCGCTTGTCGAAGTAACAATATCAGGCGCGCATCCCACTAATACGCTGCCCAACAAAGCAAAGCTTAAAACAAGCAAGGCGTTTCTTTTCATATTATTCTTTAACTCCTCCTATGTTAACTCCTTGTAAAATGTATTTTTGTAAAAAGAAGAATATTATAATCAAAGGCAATGATGTAATAACTGATCCAGCGAGCATTTGAGGATACATATTTGGATCAAATGCACCAGCGGAAATCAAATTACCTAAAGCCCTTGATAGAGTCCATATTTCAGTGTTTGTTGGAATGGCCAAGATAGTCCACATGAAATTGTTATAATTCCACATGAATGTGGTAATCCCTAAAACGATTAGCATCGGTTTAACTAAAGGTAGACAAATGGTAAAGAAAATTCTCATTTGGCTAGCCCCATCCATTATCGCAGCTTCTTCTAAATCTTTTGACAATGAATAAAATTGTTGCCTCATTAAAAATACGTTATAAATCGACATGATAAATGGCAAAATCAAGACTGGCAATGTATCGATAATATTTAAAACATTACAAATGATTAAATTTGGAATAGTCATGATTGCACCAGGTATAAGCATCGCTCCCAAAACAAAAGTAAACATTGTTTTTCTACCTTTGAAATTGATTCTAGCAAATGCATAACCCGCTAAAGCATTTAAAAATAGATTTAAAGCGGTATTGACAACACACACTATCAACGTATTGGTAAATGCTCTTCCTAAATCAAGATATTCATATGCATTAACATAGTTTGTAAATGTTAAATGGATGTTTCCATCTTTATCCATAGGAATCAAATTAAAACCAGGAGTAAAGATAGCTTCAGGTGTCTTAAAAGAAGCACTTATCAACCAAATATAAGGAAAGATAAACGCAAATGCTAACAAGATTAAAATAATGTAAGCAAAAATTCTACCGACATTAATTTTGCGTCGCTTCACGTCGTAATTCGAGCATGAGTTTTTGTGCATTTTTATTTAACCTCCTTTTCTTTTTTTCTCCTGTTTCACCTTGAGGCATGACTTTAAATTGAATAAACATAATTGCTAAGATGAACAAAAATAAAATGTAGCTCATAGCTGAAGCCATACCAACTTGGCCAAAATCCATATAGCGTTTATAAATTTCAAACATGATAGTGGTAGTACCATGACCGCCACCTGTCATCAAATACATTTGGTCAAAAGCTTGCATTGAACCAATGGTGGATGTTGTTACTAAGAAAAATAATGTTGGTAACACGCTAGGAACTGTAACATGAAAGAATTTCCTAATTGTTCCTCCACCATCCACTTCGCACGCTTCATAAAGTTGGGTGTTGATGTTTTTCATCGCACTGAGCATAATCAATACGTTATAACCTAAACCGCCCCAAATTGACATTACTGCTAACGTAGGTAAGGCAGTTTTAGAAGAACCAAGCAAATTAAAACTTGTGCCAAAAGCATTGTTGATAGCACCAACAACACCATAAGTTGGATCTAATAAATACAACCAAATAGCACTGACAGCAACACCAGCTGTAACGCTTGGAATATAAAAGCATGTCTTAAAAAACTTTTCGCCTTTAATGTTTGCGTTTAATATTGCTGCTACCACCAAAGCCAAAATGACGCTTGCAGGAACTGTCATTAACGCATATAGGAAGGTTGTGCCAATCGAATCCCAAAATTCAGGATATAAAATTCGGTTTGTAATTGCTTCCCAATAATTGGTAAGTCCTAAAAAAGTATAACTATTAGAAAAGCCATCCCAATCGGTTAACGAATACCAAAACGACAAGATGATAGGTAATAATTGAAACACGATGAAATATACAACTAATGGCATAATAAATAGCCATCCGTTGATATTTGTTCTAACTTTTTTAGATATACCTTTTTCTACTTTCATTTTATTTCCCTAAAATTTGATTCGCGGCTGCAGCTGCGGTATCTAATGCTGTTTTTGGATCTTGAGGTTTTTCATTTGTTAAAATTAAATCTAAAGCGCGTCCTAAATACATGTCATTAATTTCAATCCATGCTGGAACAACTGGACGAGCCTTAACATGATTTAATTGTTCTAAAACCACTTGTTTATTAGGGTCATTAGTTTCTGCATATTCAGGAATTGATGGGAAATTGCCGGTGAATTCTGCCAAAAGTTTCATATTTTCTTCTCTTAATAAGAATTCCACTAACATCATGGAAGCTTTTTTGTCTTTAGAAACTTTAGTGATGACCAAATTTTCTCCGCCCATA
>JAHZFY010000001.1:0-3346 GCA_019421105.1 bacterium | reverse complement strand
CTCCACCTTTTGAAGGCATTAATACTGTGCCAAATTTTAAATCTGGTTTTTGTTTTGCGATATTATCAATGTCGTATGAAGAACCAATTTTAAAAGCGGTTTGACCATTGATAAACGGATTAGATGAGCCTCTAACTTTATAGTCGGCATCTCCACGATATAAATCTTTTAAAAATTGAGCGGCTTCAACCCCTTGAGGAGAATTGAATTCAACTTTATTTGTTTCTGGATTGTAAAGATTACCACCACAGTTTTCAATGAAAGCTTGGAAATACCATCCAGCATATCCACCATTACCAATACCTTCAAAAAGAGCTTTGCCACTTGGAACAGAAACATTTAACATTTCTTCCCATGTGTTTGGAACATCGCTTTCACTAATCATGGTTTTGTTATAAAACAATACAGGCGCTGTCATATTTAAAGGTAATCCATATAAATCATCTTTATATCTGTTAGTTGATAAAACTTCTTGGTTAAAAGCACTTAAATCAATTCCCTCTGCAATAGCGTATTCTTCAATATCGATAATCGCATTAGTGGAAGCATAAGTAGCGATTAATGGTTGATCCATATAAGCAACATCAGGTTTTAATCTACCAATAGAAATTGCAGATTTAAAAGCTGAATTATAATTATCTTTAGGTGTGGTTTGCAAATTGACTTTTATACCAGTTTCTTTTGTGAATTCTTCCATCAAACTTCTTAATGCTCTTGCATCTTCTTGATCAGATGGTGCATAGCACATAAAGTTGATAGCTTCTGTAGTTGGTTTTACAGTTGTAACGATGCTGGAAGAATCTTCGCTACTATCAGACGAGTCAGAAGTTCCTCCTATTTGAATGTTTACACAAGCGCTTAAACTAGCTAAAGTTGCAAACATCATTGGATAAACGAATAATTTTTTATTCATGTATTTTCCTCCTAATGAATTATAAAGTTTCGTTTTTTATTAATATTGGGGAGACAAATCTCAATTCGTTTTTCAATTCATCATTCTCCATTTTGTCAATCAATCTTTTGGCTAATAATTTACCTATCTCATAAATTGGTTGCCTTACTGTAGTAATTTTTGGCATAGATGCTTTTTCTGCTCCTAATCCATCAAATCCACTGACAGCAATTTCTTCAGGAATTTTTATGTTGTTTTCTTTTAAAAATTGAACAACACCAAGCGCGATATCATCTGAAGCGCATACAATACAGTCAACGTCTTCATATTTAAAGAAATTGTTGTGCATGAATTTGTATGCGCTGGAGGTTTTATTTAAACATCTATCAATTTGATAATTTATTGTTGGGTATTCGCGCACCGCATCTAAAAATCCTTTTTCACGATCGTTGATGAAGTTTCTGATTTGATCGATGCTTAAATATAAAAGATTTTGATAACCTTTGCTAATTGCGTATTCAGTTATCATATTGGTTCCTTGATAGTTATCAATATCCATGCTATCGACATCATCTATGTGTCCGAATAAAACAACGTGTTTTTTATTAGCGAGTTCTTTTGCTCTTGCTTCATCATCTTTTCCAAGACCCATCATGATGATTCCGTCACAAACTTCATTGTGATACCATTTTTTTCTAACTAACATTGAATAGCCATATTCTCCTAAAGTTTCACCAATACCGGCTACTACGTTCATGAAGAAAAGGTTAGTCGAAGGAATGTCATCAGGAATGTAAATATAAACAATGTTTGTCTTTCCAGATGTTAAAGCCTTGGCCACGTTATTTGGAGAATAGCCCACTTCTTCAATAGCTTTTAAAACTGTTTCTAAAGTCTTTGGTTTTAATTTGTTCGGGCAATTAATTGCGCGCGAAATAGTAATAAGTGAATATCCAGTAGCTTCGGATATTTGTTTTAATGTTGGATGCTTTAAGTTTCCCATATTTTCCTCTTTACATTTTTATTTTATGGCCTATAAAATATAAGTGTCAACAAAAATGTTAACGCTAACATTATTTAAGGAGAAACGAAATGTATCCGGACAACAGCAGTAATAAAAAGAGTAATATAATTGTTAATTTTATATCTAATAGAAAAAATAAAAAGCAAGCTCAAAAGGAACAAAAAAATTTAGAAAAACAATTAGAAGCTCAATACAAAAGAATTGTTAAAGCTAATAAAAAAAGATTAGAAGAAGACAAAATTGAATTGCCAGATGATGATGTTTTTTTATCTTTGAAACACGTTGATAAAATATATGATAACTACGTCCAAGCTGTTTATGATTTTAACTTAGATATTAAAAAGCACGAATTCATCGTTTTTGTTGGACCATCTGGATGTGGTAAATCCACGACTTTAAGAATGATTGCAGGTTTAGAAGATATCACCGCTGGTGATCTATTTATTGATGGTAAATACGCTAATAACATTCCACCAAAAAATAGAGATATGGCAATGGTTTTCCAAAGCTATGCTTTATATCCTCACATGGATGTTTATAACAATATGGCTTTCTCCTTAAAATTAAGAGGTGTCAATAAAGAAGAGATATACAATAGAGTGAAAAATGCCGCTAAAATATTAGAATTAGGTGAATACTTAGATAGAAAACCTAAAGAATTATCAGGCGGACAAAGACAACGTGTTGCATTAGGAAGGGCAATAGTTAGAAATGCTTCAGTCTTTTTAATGGATGAACCTTTATCTAACTTAGATGCTAAATTGCGTGTTCAAATGAGGTCTGAAATTGTTAAATTGCACAATACCTTAAACGCTACCACTATCTATGTTACTCACGATCAAACTGAAGCAATGACAATGGCTACAAGAATCGTTGTCATGAAAAAAGGTTATATTCAACAAATTGGAACACCAGATGATATTTATAAACACCCTGCAAATACATTCGTTGCAACTTTCATTGGCTCCCCTGCAATGAATCTTTTAGATATAAAATTAAATAAGGATACAATTAATTTTAAAAATGGTTTGAACTTTAAATTAGCACAAAAACAAATGTCTCTTATTTCGACTTTTTATGAAAATTATGAAAAAGAATTATTAGACAAAATCCAAAAAGAAACAGATATTTTAATTGAGGAAATAAATAATAATCCAAAAATAAAAAACAAAGAAGAAGCAAAACAAAATATCTCTTCTTATAAATTAGATCAATTAAAACAAGATTATGATAAATTCAAAGAACACATGAAAGAGCATAGTAACGAATTTATATTAGGTATTAGACCTGAAGATATTAAGTTTGCCAATCAAGATTTTGAATTTAACTTTGAAGTAGAAGTTTCAGTTGCGGAATTATTAGGCAAAGAATACTATGTGCACTTCAACTTTGCTGATAAAGAAATCATTTCCAAACTGGAAACAAAAACT